>SPBQ01000010.1 GCA_004525875.1 Myxococcales bacterium | reverse complement strand
GAGAAGACTGCTGATCGCCGCAGATTCCCGCGATCGGAACCGCCGCACCGATCGCATCGACCGTCGATACGGCGACAACCGCCGCCGAGTCGACCATACGCGGCAGCGAGGATTCCGAGACCCCGATTGCCTCGAGGGCGCGCGCTTCGGACTTGCCCTCCAGGTGCGCATACAGTCCGGTCGTGCTGGCGCTTCCGTGGTCACAAATGTTCACACCGCCTGTCAAGCGCGCGCAGATCCAGCTCTCGACGCCACCGAGCGCGAGGCGACCAGCCGCGGCTGCGGCCGCCGCCGCGGGAATATTGTGAACGATCCAATCGGCCTTCGTCAGCGCCATGTTCGGCGTCGCAATGAAGCCCTGCTCGGCAAGCACCCTGGCGCTATCGCCCGCCCGTACGTCCTGCCAACTGATCAGCGCGGACAAAGGCTCGAGCGTCCCGGCATCCCAGGCCGCCAAAGACGAGCGCTGGTTGGCGATGCCGATCGCAGTCAGGTCGCTCGCCACCAGCCCGGCTGCGGCCAGCGCCTCAGCTATGACGATTCTCGTGCTCGTCCAGACATGCTCCGGGTCCTGCTCGACCCAGCCAGGCTTCGGATAGTCGGTGGCTAGCTCGCGGTAGGCGGCACCGCGAGCGACGCGTTCATCGTCGAACACGATTGCTCGGACACCGGTCGTGCCGGCGTCTATTGCGAGAACGCTCGACACGATGCTGTCAGGGCGAATCGATCAACGCGCCCGGATTCATGATTCCCAGTGGGTCCAGCGTGTTCTTGATCGAGGACAGCAGGCAGTGGGCCGTGTCGAGCTCCCGGCTCAGCCACTTCTTGCGAACCCTGCCGATGCCGTGGTGATGTGCGATCGTACCGCCCATTTCGTGGGTCGCCTTCATCGTCAGCTCCCAGACCGCGTCGTAGAGGTACAGCGCCTCGTCGAGCGCCGACTGCTGCGCAACGAACGTGAAGTAGATGTTCGCGCCCTGGGTGTAGGAGTGCGAAACGTGGCCCGACATCGCGAGCATGCCCGGCACGGCCGAGCCTTCGAGGACAACCCTGTCCCACAGCGGTTCGACGCGCTCCCATCCGATAGCGATCTCGATGGTGTCGACCACGAGGCCACTATCGAGCAGATCCTCGAAGCTCGGAACATGATTGCGGTTCTCGAGCCAGGTCTCGACCGGCTCCGACCCCTTGTCGACACCGCCCTGAGCGGCAACAATCTGACCCACAGCCAAGGACTCCGCGTCGATGCGACCGCGCGGGCCCTCACTCATCAAGAGAAGCACGGGCTGCCCCTCGGAGGCCACTTGGAAGTTTCTTCCCGCTTCCGTCGCATCGTACAGGCGCGTAACCGCGGGGCGCCAGCCGGCGCGCAGCGTCAGCCGCAACGCCGCGATGCCGGCCGCGAGCGAGGGCATCGCGAAGCAGCGACTCCACGTGGCCTCGGCCCTCGCGTGCACGCGAAACACCAGCTCGGTGAACACGCCGAGCGTACCTTCGCTCCCCAGGAATAGCTGACGAAGATCGGGGCCGGTGGAGCTGCGTGGCATGGCCGGCAAGCGGATGATTCGTCCGCCCGCCAGTACCACCTCGCAGCCGAGCAACATATCCTCGATGTTGCCGTACAAAGTCGAAAGCTGGCCAGCGGCACGGGTGGCGCACCATCCACCCACTGTGGACAGCTCGATGGACTGCGGGAAGTGGCCCATCGTGTAGCCGCGCTCGTTCAGGGCGTTCTCGTAGTCCGAGCCGCGCATACCCGGCTGCACCGTGGCCGTAAGCGATAAATCGTTCACGTCGAGGAGGCTCGACATCTTCCCCATGTCGAGCACGACCTGATCTCGCTCGGCCGCGACCGCGCCACACACTCCGGAGCCGAGACCGTACGGAACCACCGCCGTGCGGGTCTCCTGCGCCCACGCGAGCACGGCAGCCACCTGCTCCGTCGACGCCGGTCGGAGGACCGCGCCCGCTCGCCGTTCCTTGCCTTGCCGCCGCTCGATCAGACCGCGCATCCACCAGTCGTGCGCGCACGCGACCGGCGCGTCACCGTCAGTGAGTACCTCCAGGTCGGCCTGCGAGGCCGTCAGAGTTTCGAGCGCTACCCCGAGATCGGTCATCAACTGCATTCCCCCCCGCTTGTGCCGGTACGCGCGAGGCCCAGATCCCCCGCGCGCGCTCGTATGAAACCCTCGACCTCCGTTCGCGTCCGCTCGTCATCCCAACCGAGACAGTCGGCGAGACAGTGCGCGGCGGCCGTCGCCGCGCCGAGGCTCCGGTCGGTGTCGAACATGGCAATGTGCGACCTTCGCCGCAACAAGTCGTCGAGTGAGAGCACCATCTCGTTCTCCACACAGTGCCTGATCTCGGCTTCGGTCAGACACTCGAGTCCGCCCACCGGCTCGGCGGTCGAAGGCTCGCGCTGGATGCGACCAACAATGTTCGCAGCCGCTGTCCCATAGGTTGCCCACAGTCGCGAGTCGAGAGCAGGGTCGTCGAGACGTCGCGCCGCCGTGAACGCCATCGCCTGGTCGGCCGCGCTACCGCCCGCCAGCGGAGCGGTGGCGGAATCGGCCGCGCGCGGCTGATCGCCCACCACTTCCCGCACTCGATCCACGACGCGCTCGGCCATCCGCCGATAGGTGGTGAGCTTTCCTCCCGCGATCGACACGAATGGGCCGGGTCCCGTGAGAATCTCGTCGCGCCGCGAGATCTCCGAGGGCTTCTTGCCCGCCTGACGCAGCAGCGGTCGTACGCCCGACCAGGTGCCGACGATGTCGGCCGCTGTCGGCGCATCCTCGAAGGTCGCGGCCGCGGCCTCGAGAAGATACTCGACGTCAGACGCGCACAGGCCGGGTTCGGCGGGATCGCCCACGTACTCGGTATCGGTGGTCACGATGTAGGCGAACTCGCCGCGGGGAACGACGAACGCAGAACGTCCGTCCGGGGCTCTCAGCACGACGATGCTGGAGACCGGAAATCGCTCGCGACGCACGACGAGATGGATCCCCCGGGTGAGCTGGACCACGGACTCCGCCTGCGAAGCGGACCGCCCGGCGCTTCCGGCAAACCCGCCGAACAGGCCCCGCACGTCGTCGAACCACGGGCCGGCGGCATTGACCACACAGCGGGCCCGGATCACGAGATCCCCTCCGCCCTCCCGATCACGGACCGACACCTGGACGCCGCACGGATCGCTCTCGATGCGCGTCACCTCGGCGTAGCTGATCACGTCGGCGCCGGCGCCCGCCGCCGACTGGAGCGTTTCCAGCGTGAGTCGCGAGTCACTCGTGATGAACTCGGTGAAGGTGACGCTTCCGGCCAGCTCGCCGCTGCGAAGCCGGGGCTCCAGGTCGAGCGTCGCACGGCGATCCAGCGAGCGGTGACGATCCTCTTCATCGGGACCGGCGAGCCGCTCGAAGGTCCACAGGCCGGCGCCTAGCTTGAGCAGCGAACTCTTTCTGGACGCAGGCAGCAACATCCGAGCCGGCGTCGCCAGATGTGGCGCGATGCGTCGAAGTACCGCTCGCTCTCGGGCCGCCTCCCTCACGAGCGCGATGTCTCCCTGCTGGAGGTAGCGAACGCCGCCGTGAATGAGCTTCGACGACCGGCTGCTCGTACCGGACGCGAAATCACCGCGTTCGGCCAGCACGACCCTGAACCCCCTGAGTGCGGCCTCGCGCGCGATGCCTGCGCCCGTGATTCCGCCACCGACGATCAGAACGTCGTTAATGTTCTCTGCTGCACGCTCAAGCGAGTCACGGCGACCAAGCCGCGAGAAACCCCTCATCGGACTGCCCGAGTACTGGCGCGGGCGGGTCCTGTCAAAGCAGCCCCACGCCCGAGCGGAGAACAGATCGCGATCTCGTAACTCCGCGACAAAGAAAGTTCTTGACAGGTGCGCACAGATTTTAGTAAGTGGCTAGTCCGACTCGCCACTTTGGTTCCATGCCGAGCAAACGCAAGAAACAGGAAGGGCTGTACAAGATCTCGGATCTGTCGCGCGAGACCGGCGTGCCGACAGCCACGATCAAGTTCTATCTACGCGAGGGGCTGCTGCCTCCGGCCACGGTCAAGACGGGCCGTAACATGGCCTACTACGACCGCACCTTCGTCGATCGCATCCGCTTCATCAAGGAGCTGCAGCAGAAGCGCTTCCTGCCGCTCGACGTGATCAAAGCCGTACTCAACCGCGACGGATCCGTGATCAGCCCACACGAGGTCGACACGCTGGTCGGGATCGAGGGCAAGTTCTACGAGGAGATCCGCTACGCGCCGGGCATCGAACCCGTGGCATACGACGCGGTGCCCGAACGCTTCGGGCTCTGCCTCCGCAACATCGACGCCTGCATCGAGATGGGTGTGCTAACGCCCATCGTGCGCAACGGCGTCCGAACCTTCGAAGGCGACGACGTCCGCATGCTGGAGAACTTCGCGGCCCTGCGCGAGGCCGGCCTGACAAGCGAGCTCCTGCCCTACAAGCAGACAATGCCCGCCTATGTCGAAGCAATCGGCAAGCTCGTCGCCGAAGAGCTCACATTTTTCACCCGCGCGGTCACCGGCAAGGTGGACGACGCCGAGGTGCCCCAGCTCGCTCTCACGGGCGTGAAGCTGGGCGAAAAGCTGATCGGCTTGCTCAGGCGCAAGCTGATCCTGCGAGCGATCCAAGATCTTCGTTCGCAATCGACTGCCGAATCCTCAGGAACGCAGCAATCGCTGGACGCGAACGATGCGAGGGTCGGCAAGCAACCTGGAGTGGATGGCGGCGGAGAGGCGCGTGACGAAGCCCGCTAGCTGCGCTCGGCGCGATAGCTGACGGTGCGGAGGTGGCCGCGGTTCCGAGCGGCCGCCACCGGTTTCGGAGAAGGCGTCTCGACAGTAACGGCTTGCGCCGGCACGCGCACTCGTGCGGCCGGACGACGAGGGGAGAGAAATGAGCGAAAGCAACAACCGCCAGGAAGAGAAGCCCAGGTCGAAGACCGTATGCGTCGAGGACCCGGCCGTCACGATGGTCGAGCCCGACACGATGACGCCGTCGCAGTTCTTTGAGCGCATGTTCACGGAGTCGACCTTGCTGCCGGAGAAGCGGCTGATGCTGGCGGTTCTCGAGGACGCGATCGCATCGTTCCAAAGGAACTTCATCCAGTCACGCGAGGCCGAGGATCCCGAGGCCGGCGACGTGGAAGCATGGCTCGATTCCGACGACATGAGCTGGCCGTTCTCGTTCGCGAGCATCTGCCAGGCGCTCGACATGGAGCCCGAGTACCTGCGCAGCGGCCTGAAGCACTGGCGCGACCGCGCCGCCCAGCAGGGTACGAAGGGGCAGATCTACCGCTTCCCGTTCCGTCGCGTGAACGGACGCAGGCACAGCATCAACGCCAAGCGCGAACGTCGCAAGGTACGCCGCGCCGGCTGAGCTTCCGCTCAGCGCGTGCTCGGCCTCGGCCTATCTGTCCTTGGGCAGGCCGAGCACGCGCTGAGCGATGATGCCTCGCTGGATCTCCGAAGTCCCCGCCGCGATCGTCCGGCCGCGGGAGTACAGATACAGATGAGGCCAGCGTCCCTGCAGAGGCGCTCTCGGATCGTCGCGCGACAGAACGGAATACGGCCCGGCAACGTCCAGCGCGGTCTCCAGCATACGCTGGTACATTTCACTCCAGAACAGCTTCTCCATCGAACCCTCGGGCCCTGGCTGCGCCCCGCGCAACTGCTTCGTAAGGTGGCGCAGGGCGGTCAAGCGCATCGCCTCGCTCTCGATGTACGCCTGAGCGATTCGCTGACGCACCACAGGATCGTCGGCGGGACACGATCCGCGCGCGTCGAACTCACGCGCGAACTTTATCAGCTCCTCTAACGCGACCCGCGACTGCAGCTGACGCTGGAAGGTCAGGGTGGCGCGCTCGTGCATCAGGAGCGCAACGGCCATCTGCCAGCCCTGGCCCTCTTCACCGACAACATTCGCGCACGGCACGCGAACCGCGTCGAGATAAAGCTCGTTGAACTCGCTGTCGCCGTTAATCTGCTTGAGCGGCCGCACCTCGATCCCCGGGCTATGCATGTCGACGAGCATCAAGGTCAGGCCCTTATGCTTGGCGCCCTCCTGCGAGGTACGCGCGAGCACGATGCAAAAATCGGCGTACTGCGCATAGCTCGTCCACACCTTTTGACCGGTGACAACGTAGTCGTCGCCGTCGCGATCGGCGCGCGTCGCGACGGCGGCAAGGTCCGAGCCGGCGCCGGGCTCGCTGTAACCTTGGCACCAGATCTTCTCGCCGGTGAGGATCGGTCGAAGGTAACGAGACTTCTGTTCCTCGGTTCCGTACTCGATGAGCAACGGGCCCACCATCGACAGCGCCAGCAGATTGACGAGCTGCGGGGAACCGATGCGAGCGAGCTCTTGCTGGAAGATGATCTGCTCGATCAAACCCACGCCCCGACCACCGTACTCGGCCGGCCATGCCAGCCCGCACCAGCCGCCGTCATATAACGTCCGCTGCCAGCGCTTACCCGCTGCGACGGTCTCATCGAGCGACTCTATCTCCAGAGACGGGATCTCGTTCTCCGCCCTCCGCGCATCGAGCCACGAGCGCAGCTCGTCGCGGAACGTTTGCTGTTGCGGCGTCAATGAGAAGTCCATCACGTCCCCCTGAGAAGGATCTTGCGAACGCCGCTCTCGGCCGCTCGCGTGAAGCCCCGCTCGGCGTCCTCCAGATCGTACAGTGCATCGATGAGCCCCGCCGTCGCAACCTGACCTGCCGCCAGTCTTTCCAGCGCGGTTTCGATCCGCCCACAACGAGACCCCAGTACCGTGATCTCGTCGATGACCACGGGTGCGAGATCCACCTCGTGCCGAACGGCCATGGTCGTCTTGAGAACCAGCGTACCGCGGGGCTCGGTGGCAGCGATCGCCTGCCGGAGCCCGTCCGCCGTGCCCGTGGCATCGATGACCAACGGGCGACGCGTCGCCGGCAGCTCCTCTCTTGGTGTCACACCTCGGTCACGCAACCATTCCAGTGGCTCGAGATGACGACCGACCAGCTCGACGAGGCGACCCTCGGCCGCCAGAACCTGAGCGATCAGCGGGCCGAGCTTCCCCGCGCCGAGCACCAGCGCTGCACTCGTTCGGTCACCGAGACGCCCAATCTCGGCCAGCTGCTCGACGATCTGACGGGCGGCTGCGAGCGGTTCGGCAAAGACGGCCTCGTCATCGGTGATATCGTCCGGTACCACGCGGAGATTGCGTTCCGGTACGATCAGCTGCTCGGCCATCGCACCGTCGGCGCCGACAATGCCTAGCACCCGCCGCCGCGGACAGTGGCGCTCCATACCGGCCTCGCACCAGCGGCAGGTTGCGCAGCCGAAGTTGATCCCCGCCACGACGCGTTTGCCGGCAAGACTCCCGTCGAGGGCCTCGCCGACGAACTCGTGACCGAGCACGCCGCGAAAGCCCATGTAGCCACGGGCGAGCTCGAGATCCGTGTTGCAGATTCCCGCGCGACGCATCCGCACGCGCACTTCTCGCCGCGGACCGTCGACGACGAACGGTGTCGGCGGCTCGCGATCGCGAACGAGGTGCGTTCCGTCGGTTTCAAGAACGAATGCCAGCACGTTGCCCGGCGCGAACTCGTACGTCGCCGTCACGCCGTTCGCAACCACGCTCGCGTCAGCTCGGGGGGCTTCAGTCAGTCAAGAAACGGCCGAGGTCGCTTGCTAGCCCGGCCAGGGCCTCGGGCCACTCGTCCGCGACCCCCTCCCCCTCGGAACGGACGCGATAGTCGAGGCCACGCGCCTCGAGGCTGAAGGAGTTGCCGCCGGAGGTTCCGAAAACGACACAACCATCGTCATGGATCCATGCGCATTCCGACCAGCCGCAAGCGACAATGCGCCTCTTGCTGCTCCGATCGAACAGTGAGCGTCCGTTCGAGTAGTCAGAGGCGCGGTTCGCCACACCGAGCAGCTCCATGAAGGTCGGGGCAATATCCTGATGGCTAGTCGCATCCTCTATCACCGCGTGCTCACGCCCAGGGATGCGCAGGACGAGGGGGACGTGGATCTGCTCGTCGGTGAACGCGCTGTTGTGACCCCAGAGCCCGTGCTCGCCGAACGCCTCACCGTGGTCCCCTGTGATGAGAACGATCGTTCCCTCGAGCAGATCGGCGCGTTCCAGAGCATCGATGACGCGCCCCGTGAGAAGATCCAACCAGTTGATGGCGTTGCGGTACCTGTTGAGGATCGGTTCGCGTTGCGCCTCAAGATCGCGCCCGGCGTAGTTGATCTCGCGAGCGTATGGCCGAAACCGTACATGGTCGGCCGGAAAATCGTAAGGCGCGTGGGTCGAATCGAAGAACATGAAGGAAAAGAACGGATCGTCGGACCCCTCTGCCCGCTCACGCGCGACCTGCTCGGTGAACGCCTCGAACGTCTCCACCGTCTGCCTGTGGCGATCGATCAGCGTCTCGCCGGGCAGCTGGTCCATGAGCTGGGAACGGATGTCGACGAAGACGGTGCGGCGGAACTCGGGAAACGTCAGCGGACTCGGGGTGATCACCTCGAAGCGGTACCCCAGATCGAGCAGGCGATCGACGAGAACCGGCCCGCGCTGCGCCGCGAGCACCGGGTGCCAGTAAGCGCCATGAAGCCCGTAGAACATGCCGAAGATCCCGAATCGCGTCGCGTTTCCCGTGGCCATATGGCGGTCGAACAAGATCGAGTTCCGTCCGAACTCGTGAATGTTCGGCGTCACTTCCGAGTTGAACGCGTCGCTGCGCCAGCTGTCGAGGACAACCCAGACGATATCGGGGAGGTCGCCAGGAGTCGCGAATTCGAGCGGTTCGAGCGGGTATCGCAGGCCCAAGCCCGTGCTGCTCACCAGCAGTGATCGTTCGCGAACCGGCTCGTTCCCAGACCAGCGCGCGGCGACCCGCTTGAACGTGATCGGAAGGTACAGTGGTACCGGCCTCGCGAGATGCGTGAGCCTCGTGTCGCCTCGCAAATCAGCAACGCCGTAAGCGGCTCGTTCCCAGACCAGCGCAGTCAAGACGACAGCGGTCAGCGCAAGCCACGGCTTGCGTGCCGCGCGTGCACCCACACTCGCCGAGCGCCGATGCAGCAAAGCAAACAGGACCGACTGCGCCGCGAGTCCCGCCATGCACGTCATCGCAAAAACGACGGCATCGCTTTGCGAAAGCCGCAGCGCCTGGAAGCCGCCTGGAGTCGTCATCAGATTGACAGCGAGCCCGTTGATGTGGAAACGGAACATCTCGTAAACGATGAGATCGACGTACAGGAATACCGGAAGCGCCGTGAAGAGCGCCGGCCCCAGCACTCCGATCCACAGCGCAGCGCGACGAGTTCTCGACATCGCAAGCAGAGGCAAGCCGCACAGGAGGCAGAGCGTTCCGGTCTGCCCCAACGTGGCAGCGATCAGGAAAAGGCGACCGGTCGTGTCGGTCCGCAGGAGCGACGCGTCCACGAAGGCGAGACCGATCGAGAAGGCTACCACCGCGTTGGCAACGACGAACAGGCCGGCGGCGCGCGCCGACACGTAGTGCTCTGCTGACATGATCTCGGAATGCAGCGCACCGTGACGCGCGCGTTGAAAGTTATACCAGCACGCGCGCGCGGCGCGATCCCCCGAATACCCCGGGGTCGGACACGCGCCCAGCGCGTAACGAGACCGTTGCGCGTCGCGCGTTACCGGGCCCACCGGACGCGCGCGAGCAGTCGCGCCCGCCTCGGGGAGCGTCCCAGGGAGCCGCGGAGAGGCTTGCATGCGCGACCCCAACGTGGGTAAAAATGAAGTGTTCGATGAACGACCCTGACGACCCTCCGTCGCCGACCCGGCACCGCGAGAACATCACCCCGAAGGACCCCCGATGACGGCCGACGGCTTTGCCGCGGCGCTCGTCTGCCTCCTGATCGCCGTTAACGCCTGCTTCGTGGCTGCCGAGTTCGCTCCTCCAGCGCGTCGTCAGCGACCTCAACGCTCACCTCTCCGCAATCCAGCTCGCAATCACGTCCATCGGAGTCGCGATCGGCTGGCTGGGTGAACCGACCATCGCTCGATTGATTGCGAGCGTTCTCGCGACCGTCGGCGTGACGAACGTCGCGCTGATCCACACGCTAGCCGTGGCGGTCGCATTCCTGTTGATCACATCCTCTCCTCGCTCGTGGTCGTCGGCGAGCTGGCACCGAAGTTCTTGGGCCTGCGCCGCACCGAGCAGGTCGCGCTGTTCACGGCCCCGCTGGTCTATGGCTTCGCCCGCATGACACGGCCGGTCCTGATTACCATGAACCGCGCGGCCGAGCTCATCCTGCGCATGGCGGGCGTCGAGCCTACCGAGACCGGACACGAGTCGATGGACCCGGAGGAGTTGCGAATCTTCCTGTCGGAGCTGACCACGCTCGGCCGTCTGTCGATCGGTCGCCGCGAGATGCTCGAGAACGTCTTCGATTTCGCGGAGCACACGGCCAGCCAGGTCATGACCCCTCGCGATCAGATCGACTTCCTGTCGCTCGAACGGCCTCTCGACGAAAACATCGCGATCGTCATGGAGACCGGCCATACCCGTTATCCGCTGTGCGAGAGAGGGCTCGACAGCACGGTCGGCATGATCCACATCAAGGACATGTTCCAGCGCTCGGGCACGCTAACGACCTCGGAGAACCTGCGTCTCATGGACCACGACATGCTGTTCGTTCCGGAGTCGCAATCCATCGACGAGCTTCAGAATCTCTTCCAGCGTAGGCGCGCGCACATGGCGATGGTCGTCGACGAGTACGGCGTCCCGACGGGCCTCGTCACGATGGAGGATGTGCTCGAGGAACTCGTCGGCGAGATCCGCGACGAGTTCGATGAGGACGAACCCGCCAAGGTCATCCACTCGGACGACGCAGTGGTCATCGACGGAATGCTGCTGATCGACGACCTCTGCAGAGAGCTCGGTGTGAGTGTGGAGAACGGCCACGCGGACACGGTCGGCGGCTACGTGACGAGCGCCCTGGGCAAGATCGCGCGTGTCGGCGACCGCTTCGATCTGGCTGACTACAACGGCCGGGTCGTCGAGATGCAGGGGCGGCGCGTCGCGCGTGTACGCCTCGAGCCGCGCCCGACCCCGAACGCGCACACGGGCTGAGGACTCCCTCGCTCCTTACGCTCTCTTACTTCGCATGTCCGCCGGAGAGGAGTCCGGCGATCGTCCACCACTTCTCGTCGACCGAGTACTCGTGGTCGAAGCCGATGTCGACGTACCAGGCCGGTTCTTCGGGGAACTGCATCCCGGGAATCGCAGCTCGCGTGCCGTGCAGAAGCTGCATATCGAGGACGCTGAACGCGTAGATGAACATGCGCTCCTCCTCGTACTCCAGATCGGCATTGGGATTGGGCTTCTTCGAGGTCCGAATGCTCTGGATGACCACCTTCCAGAGCTCGCCGTTGGAATCGTAGAGATCCGAGTAGGGAATGTAGTTTGTCTCGCTGTCGATATAGATCACGCGCTTGGAGTACGCGTAGTTCGGCACCTTCGGTTTGCCTTCGACGACATAGACCTTCGGCCGTACCTCCCACGCCTCGCAGTACGTCATGCCGCCGTCACGTTCGCAGATCTTCGGCGGCAGGTTCTGACCATGAAACGACGCGAGCATCGGCTTGGCGCCGATCAGCTTCCACTCGAACCATGGGATCTGACCCGCGTAGCCCCCGAAGCTGTCGAGATCGATGTCCTGGCCGAACAGGGCGTCCGAGCGCTGCGCGCTCGACATGCGCCGGACGCGTCGAATGACCGGCACGTAGAGCCACGTATAGTCCTGCCTGCTCGCCGATAGATAGCGATAGCTGATGATTCCGACGCTCTTGAGATCGAACGGCTCAATGAGCGGGTAGAAGCCCTGTTTGCGGAACGTCTCGTCTCGGTTGTCCTCGAACGAGTGGATCGGCTCGTGCCGGAGGCGGCCCTGAAACGCCAGGTTTCTCGACCAGTCGGCGATGAAGTGCTTCTCGACGTTGTATCGACGGTTACCATTCGCGTCGACGTAGAAGTTGCCCGTGTCGGCGTCGGGAAGGTGCACGTTGAGATCGTCCGTCCAGTACTGTCCCTTCTCGAAGTTGTGCATCAGCTTTGCGGCCGCGTGCGGGTCGTTCTCGTCGATCGTGGGGAACGGCTTTCCCGCGACCCAGTTCTCGACCGAGTTGTCCTCGTTGAGCGTCGTCTGGCCGCCGTACTTCTCGGTCGCCGCCGCGTAGATCTTCGGAACAAGGATCTTCTTGTAGGCCGTGACGTCCATGTCCATGCCGTTCTCGACGGCCCAGTAGATGCCGGGCGAGACCAGGTCCTTGATCTTCTCGACGTTCTCACGCGTGATCTTCTCGCCGGGCTCGACCTGCGCGTGGGCCAGGCGCCCACAAACCGTCAGCGTGAGTGTGATGAGCAGAACGAGCGCGACGGGCGAGCCCGACAAGGCTTTGCAGCGGTCCATCGATTCCTCCGTGGCAACAGCGCCGGCAGATATCCGTCGACGCCGCCGGTCGACCAGAGTGCCTGCTCAGAACGCCTAGAACGTGTTCTATACACGTGCTCCTCCAGCTTGTCACATCAACTTTTCCTCCGGGCCGTCGCCCGTATTCTGGTTAGATAGACTGCGCGCGCCTTTTCGGCTTACATGTCGCGTTTTCAGCGCCACTGAAGGGGGGGGGCCAGGATTACCCATGCTCGGATTCTCGCTGACCGAAGAGCAGAAGCAGCTCAAGAACACCGCCCGAGAGTTCGCCCGCAACGAGATCATTCCCGTGGCCGCCAAGTTCGACGAGGCGGAGGAGTTCCCCGCCGAGCTCATGCGCAAGGCCTGGGAAGTAGGACTCCTCAACTTCGAGGTACCGGCAGAGTACGGCGGCCTGGGGCTCGGCGTCCTCGACACGATCCTTATCCTGGAAGAGATCAACTACGGATGCTCCGGAGTCGGGACCATCTGCGCGGTGAACGATCTGGCATCGACGCCCCTGATCCTCGCCGGCAACAACGAGCAGAAGCGTGAGTACTTCGGCCGACTCGTCGAGGGTGGAAAGTTCGCCGCGTACGCGCTCACTGAGCCCGGCTCCGGCTCCGATGCCGCGAGCATCTCGACGACCTACCGCGAGGATGGAGACTCCTACGTGCTCAACGGGTCGAAGATCTTCATCAGCAACGGCTCGATCGCGGACTGGATGATCGTCTTCGCCACGAGCGACAAATCGCAGGGCCATCGCGGTATCTCGTGCTTCGTCGTCGACGCCGACGCGCCCGGCCTCACCGCCATCAAGATGCGCGGCAAGCTCGGGCAACGCGCCTCGGACACCGCCGAGATCGTCCTCGAGGATTGCCAAATCCCGCGTACGTCGCTGGTCGGCAAGGAGGGTGAAGGCTTCAAGATCGCCATGCGCACGTTCGATCGGACGCGACCTCAGATCGTCGCCTGCAGCATGGGCATCAGCCAGCGCGCCCTCGACGAGTGCAAGAGCTACGCGCTCGAGCGCAAGCAGTTCGGTCAGCCGATCGCAAACTTCCAGGCCGTTCAGTTCATGCTCGCCGACATGGCGATCGACCTCGAGGCCATGCGGCTGCTGGCATACAGGGCCGCGTGGGAAATCGACCACGGTGCCGGCGCCTCGATCTTCTCCAGCTACGCCAAGGCGTTCGGCGCCGACCGTGCAATGGAGATCGCGGTCAATGCCGTGCAGATCTTTGGCGGGTACGGGTACATGAAGGAGTACCCGGTGGAGAAGCTGATGCGGGACGCGAAGCTGGTACAGGTCTACGAGGGCACATCGCAGATCCAGCGCATGGTGATCGCGCGCCACCTGCTGCGCACCTGAGCGGTGCCCGTCAGCGACCCCTCACCGGTTGCGGGCAGCGGCCCGACCTCTCACAGCTTCTTCTCGCAGCGGCTGCGCCTGCATTACGTCGACTACGGCAACGCAGACAAACCCCTGCTCGTGCTGCTCCACGGCGGGCGCGATCACGCTCGCAGCTGGGACTTCGTGGCGCAGCGGTTGCGCGCGCACTACCACGTCGTTGCGCCCGACCTGCGCGGCCACGGCGACTCGGCGTGGGCCGTCGGTAGCCACTACTCGATTCTCGATTACATCCTGGATCTCGCGCAGCTACTTCGCCATCTCGGCGGGGTCCCCGTCACGCTCGTCGGTCACTCCCTCGGCGGTGCCATTGTCCTGCACTACGCGGGCATCACTCCGGAAGCGGTCGTGCGCGTTGCGGCCATCGAAGGCCTCGGACCTCCGCCCCAGATGCTAATCGACAAGCCGATCGAAGAGCGCATGTCGGAGTGGATCACCACGATGCAGGACTTCGCCGCACGGCACCCGCACCGCTATGCCTCCCTGGCCGAGGCCGAGGCGAGGATGCGCGACGCCAACCCTCACCTGTCCGAGGCGATGGCGCGACACCTGACGATTCACGGCAGCATGCGCATGGAGGACGGCGCTTACGCCTGGAAGTTCGACAACTCCGTGCGTGGTTGGCCGCCGACCCGCTACGACCGCGAGGGCATCGAGAGGCTCTGGTCGCGTATCACGGGACAGGTCCTGCTGTTTCGCGGCAGTGAGAGCTGGGCCTCGGACCCAGTCGAGGACGGCCGGGCCGCGCACTTTCGCGACTACCGTTACGTTGAGGTCGCCGGCGCCGGCCACTGGGTTCACCACGACCGTTTCGACGCGTTCATGAGCGAGCTCGAGCCATTTCTTGGAATCGACCGATGAACGAGAGCCACAACACGTTGAAGCTCGCCGAACTCCTCGCCCGGCTCTCCTACAGGGAGGGGGAGTTCGTCCTCGCATCGGGGCAGAAGAGCAACTTCTACGTCGACGTGAAGCAGACGATCATGACGCCGGCCGGCACGCGGCTGACCGGAGAGCTTCTCTGGGATCGCCTTCGCCGCATCGGTATCGACTCGGTCGGAGGCATGGCGGTGGGAGCCGTTCCCCTGGTCTCGGCCGTTCTCGCCGCGGCCGCCGCACGCGGCGACGATTCGGCCTCGGGATTCTTCGTTCGCAAGGACGTGAAGGGTCATGGAACGTCGAGGAAAATCGATGGTCGGTTCGACGCCCGAGCCACGATCGGTCTGGTCGAGGACGTCGTCACCACCGGCGAGTCGACGATCCTGGCCATCGACGCGGTCGAGGCTGCCGGCGGCCGCGTCTCCGCTG
>SPBQ01000551.1 GCA_004525875.1 Myxococcales bacterium | reverse complement strand
CGGAGCGTGAGAACAGTCTTGGGGCGGCCAATGTGTGCCATGAGCGTCTCCTGATCATGGGATTTGTGAGGGAGACGATCAAATCGCTTAGTTATTCAATCAACTTGCCTGACGACCCACTAGCAGCCTGTTGAAGAACCCACTCCCGTCGCCGGGCAGTGATCTTCGCGCCGACGCCGGCGTTGCGAATCCTCGCCATAGCACCACTATGGCAGCGGTTTCGCGCCTTGGCCTCGGCGCGAATCTCACTTCCCGGCTCGGTCCGGGGTTCTTCAACGGGCTGCTAGCCGAGGGCTCAGCCGCGCAAGCCGTCGAACAACTCCACCCGGTAGGCCAGCCAGCGGCACAGCGAGCGCGCGTAGGCGGGCGAGAACAGCGCGCGCGGCCAGCTTACCGCCGTGAGCAGCGGCCAGCGGCGCGAGAGGTAGAGGGGATTCGGGGTGAGCCCGAGAAAGAAACGGAGCTTCTCGCCGTCGACGCGCGATAGAAGGCCCTGTTTCCAGAGGAAGTAGAGAATCACCCGGCGGTGGAGCCCTGGACGCTCTTGAGACGTAGCTCGCCGGTCTTCTCGGCGTCCTGGTACTCGTCGAGCATGCGATCCATCAAGACGTCGACACCTTCCTCTCGCATAATGCGAGAGCGCGCCATGAGCATCTGCTTGTCCTCGATGAAGTCCTCGCGCCGATAACCGTACACCTTGGGATGTACCGCCGTGTCCATGCGGATCGCGTCACAGGGGCAGGCCTCGACACACATGCCGCAGTAGATGCAGCGCAGCGTGTCGATCTCGTATCGCAACGGGAACTTCTCGACCGTATCGTCCGGATGCGCGCCGGCCTCGATGTTGATGCAGCGCGCGGGACAGGCAGTGGCGCAGAGGTAGCAAGCCGTACAGCGAACCGAGTCGTCGTCCTTGAGGGTCAGACGGTGACTCCCGCGGTACTGGGGCCCGTACTTCTGGTAGGTCGTCGGATACTGGAGGGTCGCGATCGACTCCTGGTTGCCGGCATAGCCCATTTGATGGGCGATATTCAAGAAGAGGTTCCGCCAGAATCGCCGCCCCGTTATGAACAGTCCCGCGATCACCTCGGGAAAGTAGATCCGCTCACGAAAGCTCAGCTCTTCGGGGCGCCTCACCTATTGATCCTCCACCCCCCTGACTCGTGGCAGCTCCGATTCACGCCGGCAGAGCGACCCGCATGCTCGGACGCTCCGCGAGGCGGCCCAGCCACGCCTTGACGTTCGGAAACGACGAGTCGACCTTGATGTCGAGCTTGTCGAGCCTGAGAAGCGTTGGCGCGAAGGCCACGTCGGCCAGGCTGAAGGCGCCGACCAGATACTCCTTGTCGACGAGAACCCGGTCGAGCATGGAGAGCCCTTTGCGGAGGACTTCCTTCGCACCATCGAGGCGCTGGCTGTCGCGGTCGTCCATGGGGCGGCCGATCGCGCGCGCGACGGCCATGGCCGGCAGCGTGAAGGCAACGTCGGCGTAGTCTTCCAGGACGCGCGCCGTCGCGCGTTGTGCCGAATCCTCGGGGAGCAGCTCGGCGAAGTACTCGTCGTTCAGATACTCGTTGATGACCGTCGAGTCATAGACAACCGTCTCGTCATCGATCAGAACCGGCACCTTCCCGAAGGGATTGAGCTCGAGAAAATCGGCCTTGTGATTGTCACCGGCCCGGATGTCGACTTTGACGGTCTCGAAATCGAGCTCGGTCTCGGCCAGCACGATCCTGACCGTGAGGGCGTAGGGGCATTCGGGGTAGTCGAAAAGGGTCATCGCGAGTCCTTAATCTAGGCGTGTCCGCCGGAAATTGAACAGCGAAAGCTACCCCACTTCAGGGTCGGGTGCAACGACGCCTGGAGCTAGAGCATGTCCCGCGCGTCGACGACGGCTGCGCCCACCGCGTCGCCCCAGACGTTGACGGTGGTCCGACAACGGTCGAGGAACCAGTCTACGGCCAGGATCAGAGAGATTCCCTCGAACGGCAGCCCGACGGCCTCCAGCACGATGACCATCGTCACCAGGCCCGCCTGCGGGATACCGGCCGCGCCGACCGACGCCAGCGTGGCGG
>SPBQ01000030.1 GCA_004525875.1 Myxococcales bacterium | reverse complement strand
TCGTGGCGATCCCGGCGGCGGCCGTGATCTGCGAGGCGGTCGTGGCGTTCGAGCTCGCGCGCGTGTTTCTCGAGAAGTTCGGCGGCGACTCGCTCACCGAGGTGAGGCGCAACTACGAGGGCTACCTCGCACAGGTCGCGTCGCGGACGCCGCAGAGCTGATGGATCACCTTGTCCTGACCGGCTTCATGGCTGTCGGGAAGACGGCCGTCGGCAAGCGTCTGGCACGTCGGCTTGGCCGCGATTTCATCGACACGGATAACGTGATCGAGAAGCGCGAAGGAATGTCGATTCGCGAGATTTTCGACAACCGTGGCGAGAGCGAGTTCCGTCGCGTCGAGCGCGAGGTCGTCTCCGGCCTCGATCCCGACGGCCCGTGCGTCATCAGCACTGGCGGCGGGACGTTCGTCGACGAGCGCAATCGCGAAGCTCTGCGGCGGCCCGGCGTCGTCGTATGCCTGGTCACCAGCATCGAGACCGTCATCGAGCGAGCGGGCCGGGGAGGCAAGCGTCCGCTGGCCTCCGGAGCCTCCCGCGACCAGCTCGAGAAGCTCTACAATGAGCGCATGGAATCGTACCGGCATGCCGATGTTCTCGTCGAGACCGACGGTCTCACGCTCGATCAGTCGGTTGCGCGTGTGCTCAAGATGATCGAGCCGCGCCTGAAACGCGGCGACGGCTCGAAGGGCGAGCGGGAGGCTCTGTGAGCGCGCGAGAGGTCCGAGTCAATCTCGGTGAGCGATCCTACTCGGTCCACGTCGAGGCCGGTCTGCTCGACCGCACCGGCGAACTCGTCGCAGGGCTCGGGAAGCGGCGTTCCACGCTGATCGTCACGAATCCGACGGTCGCCGGGTTGTACCTGGAGCGCGTGGAACGCTCGCTTCGCGATGCCGGCTGTGGTGCCCCGATGGTGATCGAGATCGCCGACGGCGAGCGTTTCAAGCATATGGCGACGGTCGAAAGGATCTACGACGCCGCGCTCGGGCACGGCGTCGACCGGTCCTCCGTGATCGTGGCGCTCGGCGGCGGTGTGGTCGGCGATGTGGCGGGTTTCGCCGCGGCGACGCTGTTGCGCGGGATCGACCTCGTGATGGTCCCGACGACGCTACTCGCGCAGGTAGACTCGAGCGTTGGTGGCAAGACAGGGATCAACCGTCCGCAGGGTAAGAATCTGGTCGGTGCGTTCCACCAACCCTCGCTCGTGATCTCTGACGCGGCGACGCTCGCGAGTCTTCCCGCTCGCGAGTACTCGGCCGGTCTTGCCGAGGTCGTGAAGTATGGGATGATCCTGGACGCCGACCTGTTCGAACTGCTCGAGACGCGGGCCGCGGCCGTGGTGGCGCGCGACGGCGAGCTCCTCTCCGACGTGGTGGCGCGATCGGCGGCGCTCAAGGCCCGCGTCGTCGAGCGTGACGAGCGCGAGGGCGGCCTGCGAGCGATCCTCAACTTCGGGCACACGGTGGGCCACGCGGTCGAGCAGGCCACCGGCTACTCCCGCTACCTCCACGGCGAGACGGTCGCGATGGGGATGGCCGCCGCGGTGCGACTGTCCGAGAGCCGTGGCGCCTGCGACGATACCGTCGGCAAGCGGATGCGATCGCTGATCGAGGCGCTCGGCCTCTTCTGGGAGATCCCGGCCGACGTGGATCGAAACCGGGTCGAGCACGCGCTCGCGTTCGACAAGAAGATCAGACGTGACAGGCTGACGTTCATCGTCAGTACCGGTATCGGGGGCTGCGAGCAGATCGAGCTGCCGATGTCCGAGGTGATGGCTGCTCTGTGATGGTGAAGGCTCGCTCGAACGAAATCTCGATCTTGGTCGTGCACGGACCGAATCTCAACTTGCTCGGCACCCGCGAGCCCGAGGTCTACGGCAGCCGGACGCTCGCCGATGTCGACGCCGAGCTCCAAGCGGTCGCGAAGGAACTCGGCTGCACTGTCGAAACCTTCCAGTCGAACAGCGAGGGAGACATCGTGTCGGCCATCCAGGGTGCACGAGGACGTCATTTCGGGATCCTCATCAACCCAGCTGCCTACACGCACACCAGCGTCGCGATCCGCGATGCGATACTTGCCGTGGAGCTCCCGGTCGTCGAGGTCCACCTTTCGAACATCCACAAGCGAGAGGAGTTCCGGCGCCGTTCGCTGCTGAGCGATGTCGTCGAGGGACAGGTGGCCGGCTTCGGCGTTCAGAGCTACGTGCTCGGCTTGCGTGCGCTTCGCGGCCTGATTGCCGGCGCCTCCTGACCGCGCGTGACGGCCGGCACGGCTACTCGCGAGCTCACCGCCGGGTTCGGCGCGCAGCTGGCCGCAGGTGCGCGCCCGCACTGGCGGCTCGAGGGCGTCGGTGAAGGCGCGGCCGCGTACGTCCTCGCACGTCTGTTGGAGGGTTCGACGCGACCGGCGCTGATCGTGACGGCCCACTCGCGCGCGGCTGAAGAGCTCACGATCGGACTCCAGACGCTCACCGGTGAGAAGGCTGACGCGAGCTTCCTCACCCGCCGCGTCCACCTGCTTCCCGGCCGCGAAGCGCCGCCGCTCGAGCTGGTGTCGGCGCCGACCGAGGTGGAAGCCGGTCGTACCGCCGCCCTCTACCAGCTTGCGTGCAACCGGGCTTCGATCGTCGTCGCCTCCGTCGCTGCACTGGTGGCACGCACGCTGCCGCGGGAGGCGCTGCTTGATCGGTCGCTGTGCGTGCGGGTCGGCGACGATCTCGACCTCGATACCCTGGGACTGCGCGCCGCCGCTCTTGGCTACCGTCTCACCGGCCTGGTCGAGGAGGCCGGTGAGGTGGCGGTCCGTGGCGGTATCATCGACGTCTGGCCGGCGGGTAGCGAGTATCCGTGTCGCATCGAGCTGTTCGGCGATGACGTCGACTCGATTCGCTATTTCGATCCGGCCGATCAGCGATCGTTCAACACCACAGAAGAGGTTGTCATCCTAGCGGTGACACCCTTCCCGGCCGACAGCCTGGGCGACGCGAACGTCCGTCGTGCAGTGCACGCGCGCTGTAATGACCTGATGCTCGCGGCGAGCGAGCGACGCCAGCTCGACGCGAACCTCGCCGACGAGATGCGTTTCCCCGGCGTGGAGCTGATGCTCCCGTACTTCTACGACCATCTCACCCTGCCGGCCGACTACCTTCCGCTCGACGGGGCAGTGGCCGTCCTTGATCGCGGCGCCGTAGAGCTCGCCGTCGACGACTGGTACGAGGCGCTGGTCGACGCGGAGAAGGCGGCGACCGATGCCGGCACGTTCTTCCCCGAAGCGATGAGCCTGTACGCGCGGCCGGAACAGATGCGGAGTCTGTTCGACCGCCGTCCGCTGATCGAGCTCGAGCCGCACGACCCGCACACGCCGGCCGCCGCCGCCAGTGCGTCGCCATCGGTCTACTCGGTCGACGCGCGTCGCAACAGCACCATCGCGGCCTCGCGGATCCGCGTGCGGACGCGTCGTGGAGACGGGGGCTTCCGGCCTATGGTCGAGGAGCTCGAGCGTCATCGTCGCGATGGTCTGCGGGTCGTGGTTCTGGCCGCCGATCCGACGCAGCTCGATCGGATCGCCCACCTGCTGGAGCACTCGGGCGTCGCCGGCGTGGTGAGAGCCGATGACTTCCCCGCCGCACTTGCCGGCGATCCGGGTCGCCTGTGGCTCGTTCACGGTCATCTCGACAGCGGTTTCGCGCTGAGGGCCGACGCGCTCGTCGTCGTCACCGACGAGGAGATTTTCGGTCAGCGCCGCCGCCACGTGAGGCGGCGACGCGTCTCGCGGCAGCGAATCCTGACGGCGCTCGCCCAGATCGCGACCGGAGATTACATGGTCCACAGCGATCATGGGGTGGGCATCTACCGCGGACTCAAGCGCATCGTGGTAGGAGACACCGAGGGTGATTTCGTTCACCTCGAGTACGCCGGAGGCGATCGTTACTACCTGCCCGTCGACCGGATCAATCTTGTCGCGAAGTACACGGGTGCGGGCGGTGGGGCGCCGGCGTTATCGAAGCTGGGTACGCCGAGCTGGTCGCGGACGAAGAAGAAGGCGCGTGAGTCGATTCTCAAGCTCGCGCACGCGCTGCTCGAGATGGAGGCGTTTCGCGCCGGCCACACGCGACCGAGCTTTGTGGAGCGCAGCGCGGTTTTCGAGGAGTTCGAGGCGCGCTTCCCGTTCGAGGAGACCGATGGCCAGAAGTCGGCGGTCGAGGACGTCGTGACCGACCTCTGCGGGGAGAAGCCGATGGACCGCGTCGTGTGCGGGGACGTCGGGTACGGCAAGACCGAGGTTGCGCTGCGCGCGGCCTACCTGACGATCATGGGCGGTCGGCAGGCGGCCGTCCTCGTTCCGACGACCGTTCTGGCGCGGCAGCACTACGACACGATCGTGAAGCGCTTCGAGGATTACCCCGTCGAGGTCGCGATGCTGTCGCGCTTCAACTCGGGTAAGCGCAACGCCGAGGTCGCTGCAGGGCTGGCTGACGGCACCGTCGACATCGTCGTGGGCACGCATCGCCTCCTGCAGCGCGACGTGGAGTTCGCGCGGCTCGGGCTGCTCGTCGTTGACGAGGAGCACCGCTTCGGCGTCAAGGCGAAGGAGCGGGTCAAGCGTCTACGTCGCGAGATCGACGTGCTTACGATGACCGCGACGCCCATCCCGCGCACGCTGCAGCTCTCGCTCAGCGGAGTGCGCGATCTCAGCCTCATCGAGACACCGCCGGTCGACCGACTCGCTGTGCGCACCTATGTGGCGCGGTTCGACGAAGGCCTCGCCAAGCAGGCGCTCGAGCGGGAGATCTCACGCGGAGGGCAGGCCTTCTTCGTCCACAACCGGGTGCAGACGATCGTGACAGCGGCCGATCTGATCGCGCGCACGGTGCCGCGGGCGCGTATCGGAATCGCGCACGGCCAGATGCGCGAGAGCGAGCTCGAAAGAGTCATGCTCGAGTTCCTTGAGGGCGAGATCGATGTTCTCGTGTGCACGTCGATCATCGAATCGGGTCTCGATATCCCCAATGCGAACACGATCCTGGTCGATCGTGCTGACACCTTCGGGCTCGCGCAGCTCTACCAGATCCGAGGGCGCGTCGGGCGATCGCATCGACGTGCCTATGCGTACCTGCTCGTGCCCGCCGACCGCGCGATCACCGAGGAAGCGCGCAAACGGCTGCAGGTGCTCCGCGAGCTCGATGATCTCGGCAGCGGCTTCCGCGTCGCGGCCCACGACATGGAGATCCGGGGAGCTGGCAACCTTCTGGGTAAGCAGCAGTCGGGCCACGTGGCGGCGGTCGGCTTCGAGCTGTTCATGCAGATGATGGAGGAAGCGGGTAGGGAGCTGCGTGGCGAGTCCCACATTCCCATCGTCGAGCCGGAGATCGAGCTCGGCGCCGAAGCGTTCATACCCGAAGAATACATTCCAGACGTGGGTGAGCGGTTGCTGCTGTACAAGCGCATGGCCAACGCACGCACGCGGGAAGACTTCGGCGCGCTTGGCGACGAGATCGAGGACCGCTTCGGACCGCTGCCGCCGCCGGTCCGGGACTTTGTCCGGGTGATGTCGTTGAGACCCGCGCTCAAGGACCTCGCGGTCGAGTCGCTCAAGGCCAGCGACGTTGCGGTGGCGTTCCGCTTCCATCGGAAATCTCCTCTCGATCCGGCCCGGCTGGTCGAGCTGGGCACGAGCCGGCCGGACAGATTTCGCCTCCGTCCTGGGGGCGTGCTTACAATGGCGCTCGGCGCGAGCGCGGGCGGCGGAGCGCCGGCGGACCACGCGGGTGGGCGGTGGGAAAGCATGGTCGAGGAGATCGAGGCCGTTCTCTCCATGCTGGTCGGTACGCTCGAGGCGGGCGCCTGATGGGCGACGAGACGCCGAGGAGCGGAAAGTCGAGAACGTGGGAGGACGATCGGTGCGAGAGCTTGAGAACGGAGCAAACACGAGACGGATCGAGTCGTGGGCGAGTCGGCCGCGGATGGGCGTTCGGTCGGCGGTCGTGGCAGGTCTCTTTCTCACGACTCTCCTCCTTCCGCTCCTCCGCGCAGTGCCTACGGGCGCTCAGGAGACGTTGCGCAACGAGACGCTCGTTAACGCGGTGATCGCCGCGGTCGACGCGTTCCCGATCACGCTGCTGGATCTGCACGAGTACGAGGCCACCAAGGCGATGCTGCTTCCTCCGGCGGACCGCAAGGACACCGAGACCGTCCTCATGACGATGGTCCGCGGCCACATGTTCCAGGCAGAGTTCCAGGAGAAGGGGATCGTTGCGCAGGATGAAGATGTGGATCTCTACATCGATAACATCCTGCAGCAGAGTGGCTCGACGCAGGAGGAGCTCGAGATCGCGCTGTCCGAGGTGGGGCTCACCTGGAACGATTACTACGAGCGTATGCGTGAGGAAGTGCAGCGACTCGCGCTGATCAACCGGGAGATCCGCACGCGCGTCAACGTCACGCCCGAGGAAGTGGAGCGCTACTGGAAGGAGCACGACGAGTTCAACCTGCCCGCTCGCGTTGCGCTGTCCGACATCTTCATCCCCATCGATCGCTCGGCGTCGCCGACGGAGTATCAGGCCGCGCGTCGCATTGCCGAGGAAGCCTATGCGATGGCGAAGCGTGACGGGTTCGAGGCCGCCGCGAAGGCGTACTCTCGCGGCCCGACCGCCGCTGATGGAGGCCGTCTGGGCGAGTTCGCGTCCGGGTCGATGGCTGTGGAGTTCGAGGACGCGGTGAAGGGACTGAAGAAGGGCGAGATCAGCGAGCCCTTTACGGTCGGCAACGCCTATCATATCGTGCGGCTCGATGAGCGTCTGATGGGCGGCCGTGTTCCGCTCGAGCAGATCCAGGAACAGATCCGTGACCAGCTCTATGCGCAGCAGCTCGACGAGCGCTTCCGCCGCTGGGTCGAGGAGGACCTCGTCGAGCGTCACCACGTGGTGATCCAGTTCCAGGAGATCCAGCAGCTCGCTGCCGCGGGAGGGCCGTGAACGCGAGGCCTTCGCTTGCGGTGAGCCTCGGCGATCCGGCCGGGATCGGTCCTGAGATCGTCGTGCGGGCCGCGCGGAGGGCCGCCGTGAGGCGCGCCTGTCGGCTCACGGTGTTCGGAGACGAGAGCGTTCTCGCCATCGTGGGATTCGACGGGCGCCGACGTGGCTCGGTGCCCACTGCGATCGAGGCGGTCGAGCCCGTCACGACTCTCAGGTGCAGGGGGTCGCTACCCGCGCCGGGCAAACGAGCGGGCGAGGCGGCGTTTCGCTATCTCGACGCGGCCGCACGGGCCACGCTCGCCGGCCGCTTCGACGCCCTGGTGACCGCGCCGCTCAGCAAGTACTGGCTCGACCGCGCTGGTCACCACTACGACGGGCACACCGGCTACCTCTCCGAGCTCGCGGGCAGCGAGGCCACTATGATGCTCGCCGGACGTCGCCTGCGTGTCGTGCTCGTCACGACGCACGTGGCGCTCGCCGAGGTTCCCGGACGCCTGACGGCCGCGCTTGTTCGCGATCGTGCTCGCACGGCCGCTGTATTCCTACGCGAACGTCTCGGTGTGGTGCGACCAAGGCTCGCGGTCGCCGCTCTCAACCCGCACGCGGGCGAGGGCGGCTTGTTCGGCGACGAGGAACGGAGAGTGATCCGCCCGGCGGTGCGCTCGCTGGCGCGCGCGGGGTTCGACGTGTCAGGGCCGCTCCCTGCCGACACGTTATTTGCGGCCGCTGCGGGCGGTGACTACGATGCGGTCGTTTGTATGTATCACGACCAGGCCCTCATACCGCTGAAGCTCCTGGAGTTCGGTAGATCCGTCAACATCTCGATGGGGCTCCCGTTCGTACGGACATCGCCGGATCACGGCACCGCGTTCGATCTGGCCGGCACCGGCAACGCGAGCGCAGATAGCATGACGGCGGCGATTCTGGCCGCCGCGGAGATGGCGCGACACGCGCAGGTGGGGAGGAAGGCATGACGGTCAATCCGAGCATCTACCGCGAGTACGATATCCGCGGCGTCGCCGGGGTCGACTACGACGAGGCGTTCGTCGAGGCGCTCGGGCGTGCCTACGGGACCAAGCTCGTGTCCGAGAACATCACGCGCGTGGCCGTCGGTCGCGACTGTCGCGTGACGGGGCCGACGTACCACAAGATCATGAAGTCGGCGATTCGCTCCACGGGCGTCAACATCATCGATATCGGCCAGTGTCCGACGCCGCTGATGTACTTCGCCGTTCATCATCTCGATCTCATGGGCGGTATTCACGTTACCGGCAGTCACAACCCGCCCGAACACAACGGTTTTAAGATCTGTATCGGCAAGAGCACGATTCACGGCGAGAGTATCCAGGAGCTGCGCACGATCATCGAGCGCGGCGAGATGGCGCGCGGAGACGGCACCGAGGAGGTGTATCCGATCATCCCCGCCTACCAGGGTTACCTCGAGGAGCAGTTCGGACGCCGCGGCGAGGGCGTCAAGGTCGTCGTGGACTCGGGCAACGGTACCGGCGGACCGGTAGGACCACCGGTCTACCGCGCGATGGGCTGCGAAGTGATCGATCTGTTCAGCGAGCCTGACGGACGGTTCCCGAACCACCATCCCGACCCCACGGTCGAGGAGAACATGGTCGATCTGATCAAGGCCGTCCGCGAGCACGGCGCCGATCTTGGCATCGCATTCGACGGTGATTCTGACCGCATCGGCGCCGTCGACAACACCGGGCGCATCATCTGGGGCGATGAGATGCTCGTGATCTTTGCGCGCGACGTCCTCGCGAAGAACCCCGGTGCGACGATCGTGTCCGAGGTCAAGTGCTCCCAGCGGCTGTTCGACGACATCGAGAGCCACGGCGGCGAGGGCATCATGTGGAAGGTCGGGCACTCATTGCTCAAGGCCAAGATGCGGGAGACGGGCGCGCTTCTCGGCGGCGAGATGAGCGGCCACCTGTTCTTTGCCGACCGATACTTCGGCTATGACGACGCCATCTACGCAGGTGCGCGGCTCATCGAGATCGTCGCACGCACCGGCGAAACCCTCGAGCAAATGCTCTCGGATCTTCCCGCGACCGTGTACACGCCGGAGATCAGGATCGATTGTCCGGACTCGATCAAGTTCCAGCTGGCGGAGAAAGCCTGCGACCGCTTTCGCGATCTGGGCTACGACATCGTGGACGTGGACGGCGTGCGCGTGAAGTTCGATGACGGCTGGGGACTGATCCGCGCGTCGAACACAGAGCCCGTCCTCGTCACACGTTTCGAAGCCAGTAGCACCGATAGTCTCGAGAAGAATCGCCGCACGGTCGAGGCGGAGCTGGACAGTATCAAGCGGGAGCTCTGCGCGGGCTAGATGGCCAGCAAGATCGTCGTCAAGGGCGCCCGCCAGCACAACCTGCGCGACCTCGACCTCAGCATCCCGCGAGACTCGTTGGTCGTGATCACGGGACTGTCCGGATCGGGCAAGTCTTCGCTGGCGTTCGATACCATCTACGCGGAAGGGCAGCGGCGCTACGTCGAGTCACTGTCGGCTTACGCGCGTCAGTTCCTGGACCAGATGGAAAAGCCCGACGTCGACTCGATCGAGGGCCTGTCTCCGGCAATCTCCATCGAGCAGAAGACGATCAGTCGTAACCCTCGCTCGACCGTCGGCACCGCGACGGAGATCTACGACTACCTGCGCCTGCTATACGCCACCGTCGGGCATCCGCACTGTCACGAGTGCGGCAAGGAGATCTCATCGCAGACGATCGGGCAGATCGTCGATCATGTGATGAAGCTGGAGCCGAAGACGCGTGTCGAGATCCTCGCGCCGATTGTTCGCGACCGCAAGGGGGAGTATCGGCGAGAGCTCGCGGATTTGCGCAAACAAGGCTTCGTGCGCGCGCGGATCGACGGCGAAGAAGTCGAACTGACGACCGACGTCAAGCTGTCGCGCAACGCGCGTCACACGATAGAGGTGGGCGTCGATCGTCTGGTCATGCGTGCGGGGATCGAGAAGCGGCTCACCGATTCGCTCGAGGTTGCGCTGCGCCTGGCGGACGATACCGTTTGCGTGTCGAGCCGCAAGCCCGGCGCCGGTCGGCAACCGAAGGAGCGCACGTACAGTCGCAAGTTCGCGTGTCCGACCTGCGGTGTCTCCTATCCCGAGATCAGCCCGCGGTTGTTCTCGTTCAACAGTCCGCACGGTGCGTGTCCGGGATGCGATGGCATCGGCAAGTCGACGACGTTCGATCCCGAGCTGCTCGTCACCGACGCGTCGCGCTCGCTGCGCAACGGTGCGCTGAGTGCCTGGGGCAAGCGGCTGTCCGACAAGTACGACGAGTCGACGGCCGATCTTTGCGAGGAGCACGGCTCGGCCCCGGATACGGCCTGGAACGATCTGCCCGATCCGCTGCGGCACGTGCTACTGCATGGTCGACCTGAGGACGAGCAAGGCCGCATGAAACCCGGCAGGAAGCCGTTTCGCGGCATCGTACCCACCCTGCTGCGCCGCTACCGGGAGTCGGAGTCGGACTGGGTTCGCGCAGAGCTCGAGAAGTTCATGTCGGAGAAGACCTGCTTGGACTGCCTGGGCACGAGATTGCGAATCGAATCGAGGCACATTCTCATCGCCGGGCGTTCGATCCACGAGATCGCGTCGATGCCGATCGAGGGCGCGTTGCAGTTCGCGCGCGGCCTCAAGCTGGTCCGGCGTGAGCAGGAGGTGGCCAAGCTGGTCCTGCGGGAGATCGTCGAGCGGCTCGAGTTCATGGCGAAGGTCGGCGTGGGGTATCTGAGCCTCGCGCGCCCGACCGGCAGCCTGTCGGGCGGCGAAGGGCAACGGATCCGTCTTGCCACGCAAATCGGTGCGGGGCTCTCCGGTGTGCTGTACGTGCTCGATGAGCCGTCGATCGGCTTGCATCCGCGAGACAACGAGAGGTTGCTCGACAGCCTTCGTGACCTCACCCGCAGCGGCAACACCGTTCTGGTCGTGGAGCACGACGCCGACACCATCCTGGCGGCCGACCACGTCATCGACATGGGCCCGGGAGCGGGGACGAAGGGCGGCGAGATCGTCTCCTCGGGTACGCCTGCGGAGGTGATCGGCGACGCGCGTTCCCTCACGGGATCGTTCCTCTCAGGACGGCAGCGGATCGCCGTTCCGCTCGAGCGCAGGGCCGGACGCGACGAGAACATCCATGTTCGCGGCGCGCGCCACAACAATCTCCGCTCGATCGATGTCGATTTCCCCCTCGGCAAAATGACCTGCGTGACGGGCGTGTCCGGCTCCGGCAAGAGCTCGCTCGTCGTCGATACGCTGTA
>SPBQ01000079.1 GCA_004525875.1 Myxococcales bacterium | reverse complement strand
GGGTTGGGGCTCAACGCTGGGTGCAGCCCGGTTTCCCTGGGTCTGGCTGTGTGGCGCGAAGCTTTGCGATCTGCTCGGGCGAGAGCAGTGCTCGTACCGCGAGCATCGTGCTCAGGTGCTGCTTCTTGAGCGCGGTCATGCGCGCGCCGACGATCTCGACCTGGGCCAGCACCGCGCCCTCGTCGGGCTGATCCTGGTCGAGGAGGCCGGTCATTTTTTCGTGCGCCGCGCGGACGTCGTCGCGAAGCGCCCGCGCCGCCGGTCGACTGTCGTCGAGGATCGCGAAGACGGCCTCGCGCGTCTGCACGTCGAGATCCAAGCCCGCGAAGCGATCCGCGATCGTGGCGTGGCGATCGCCGTGAGATCCAGGGCCGCCTTGGCGGCCGGGGAAGGCAGATACGGGGGACCACGCGAACAGGGTCATGGCACTCAGCATGGCGAGTGCGGTCAGCCTGACGGCTCTGGATGCCGCTGGTGTGCCGGCAAGTGAAAATCGTGAACTCGTAGCTCTCATCAGCAAATTCTCCTTCTCGTCGGCAAACAACGGATGTCCGACACTTACCCGTTGAGACGCGCGGCGGGTCTCCCGGGATTACACGTCGGTGTCGTTCGGCGAAAAGAATACGTGTTCGAATGCGTCGTCGGGAATCACGTCTGGTAGAATGACGGATGTGGGGAACGTTCCCCGTCGAGGAGCTTCGCATGGCACCTGCTACCACTGCTCTGAAGACCCGGTCGGCATCGTCTGGTGAGGAACGTCACGTCACCACGCTCCTGGAGGTCGTCAACGCTGTTGCCGAGCTGGCGCACAACGACGACGAGGCCGTGGCGGTGATTCTCCATCTTCTCTCCTCCGGCCAGGTGAAGCTGCTCGGCGAGTTCACCGAGCAGGATTTCGGCTTCCTCTGATCGCACCTCGCGCTTGGTCCCGGCATCGCCCGGAGCTCCAGGCCCTCGGCTCTGACCCTCCCTGAAATCGGACTCTTGCGCCGACCGTAGCAATGTCGGCACCCCTAGGAAGGGGGGCGGCCGAATCGCTTCCCGCGTGGGCTCCACAGCGTTGAGCCGCATCGCGTAGGCGTCGCTATGTAGATACCGATGCGAGGAGGCCGCTCGAGCGGGCTATACCCGTCTCTGCATCTCTCTTGGCCCGCCGATGAGCTTGCTTCGATTCGGATTCGCAGGCGGCGAGCTTTCTCTGAAGCGATTTTTTCTCCCCGGTCGGGGGGGATCTGAAGCGTGTTACGCGTGCACGGTGCGTGCATGACGCCTATACGGAAGGCATGGCTACCCGGCGGAACGAGCCGACGGGTTGTTTCAACAGCTGACTTCTCACCTATTTGTAGGCGGGGCAGGGCGAGCCGCGCACAGTGCGCTCGTTCTACAGGGGGGATCTTGCATGCTGCGTTCTGTTGTCCGAGGCGCCCGAGTAGCCGGTATCGTCGGCGTGTTCCTGGGGGCGATGACGACTCCTGCAATTGGCGGCGGACCGATCGTCCTTTCCGGCCATGACGCCGACGATCACGGATTCGAGTCGCAATACGTCGGTCTATTCGACGCGATCCTGGCCAACGCGACCAATGGAGGCAGTGGCATCCTGGCGATCGGTGCCGATCCAGGTTCCGAGGCCGGGAACTGGATTACCACTGTGGCCTCGCTGATGGCCGTTCCGCAGACGGTCACGTTCGTGAACGATGCGAGCATCTCGACGCAGTCGTTTTCCGGCTTCGCGATCCTTCACGTGCCGAGCACGACCGTCGACGTAACCGGCGGCATTCACGTGACCAACGAGATCCCGCTGCTGACTGCGCGTGCCTCTGATATCGCCGACTTCATCAACGCCGGCGGTGGGCTGTTCGGCCTCACGCAGGACGCCGCAGCCGACGCCTACGACTACCTCGGCCTGTTTGCGGACATCACGGCAGTCGGCGTACCGTCCAGCGGCGCCTGCGGGGGCGGTGCGTCTTACGATGATGTCTCGGCCACGACCGAAGGACAGTTACTCGGCATCACCGACACGAACATCGATGGGTGCTGCTGGCACAACGTGTTCTCGTCTCACGCCGGATTTCTCAACGTGCTTGCGACCGCGAACGAGCCCGGCTGCACCGGCCCCGTCATCGACGGACTCGCATCGGTCATCGGCTGCCTGCGCTGCAATGTTCCCGGGCAAAAGAACCTGACACCCGCGCTCGACTACAATCCGCCCAACACGAACCACACCGTGACCGCCACACTGCTCGACTCGGATCCCCCGAACAATCCGGTTTCGGGCGTCACGGTGACATTCACGGTGATTTCCGGCCCGAATACCGGAGACACGGGGACCGACCCGACCGATGTGAACGGCCAGGCGACGTTCACCTATCTCGGCGATGGCGGAATCGGCGTCGATCGGATCAGCGCGACCTGCACCGATCCGATCACCAGCGATCTCGTCACGTCGAACGATGCACTGAAGTTCTGGGATCTGGACTGCAACGGCAACTCGATCCCCGATACCTGCGACATCAGTTGTGCCGGCTTCGGCGGCGACTGCATCGAGTTCGCGGCCTGCGGCGGCAGCGCCGACCTGAACAGCAACAGCGTCCCGGACGACTGCGATGCGTGCGTCACCAACGGTGACTGCGACGACAGCAATGTGTGCACCGACGATGTCTGCAACCCGGCTGTCGGCTGTTTCAACACGAACAATACGGCCTCTTGCAACGACGCCGATGCCTGCACGACCGTGGATCAATGCGTGGCGGGGAGCTGTACGGGCTCGTCGCCGCCGAATTGCAACGACGGTAACGTCTGCACCGACGACTCTTGCAGTCCGGCCACTGGCTGTGTGAATACGAACAACACGGCGTCCTGCAACGACGGCAATGCCTGCACGACGGTAGACCAATGTGTGGCTGGAACCTGCACGGGGTCGTCGCCGCCGAACTGCAACGACTCGAACGTTTGCACCAACGATTCGTGCAATCCGGCCACCGGGTGCGTCAACGCCAGCAACACGGCGTCCTGCAACGACGGTGATGCTTGCACGACGGTAGACCTGTGCGTGAGTGGAACGTGCACGGGCTCGACGCCACCGAACTGCAACGACGGCAATGTCTGCACTGACGACTCCTGCAATCCTGCCAGCGGCTGCGTCCATGCCATCAACACCGCATCGTGTGACGATTTTGATGCCTGCACGACCATAGACCAGTGCGTGAGCGGAACGTGTACGGGCTCGACGCCACCGAACTGCAACGACAGCAATGTCTGCACTGACGACTCCTGCAATCCTGCCAGCGGCTGCGTCCATGCCGACAACACGACGCCGTGTGACGACGGCGATGCTTGCACGACGGTAGACCAGTGCTTCGGTGGCTCATGCGTCGGCTCGACACCGCCGAACTGCAACGACTCGAACGTCTGCACCAACGACTCGTGCAATCCGGCGAGCGGCTGCGTCCATGCGAGCAACGCGGCGTTCTGCGATGACGGCAACGCCTGTACGACGGTAGACCAGTGCGTCGGGGGTACGTGTGCGGGCTCGACACCGTCGAACTGCGACGACTTGAACGTCTGCACCAACGATTCGTGCAATCCGGCCACCGGCTGCGTGAACATCAACAATGCGGCGTCCTGCAACGATGGTAATGCCTGCACGACGGTAGATCAGTGTGTGGGTGGATCCTGCACGGGCTCGACACCGCCGAACTGCGACGACTCGAACGTCTGCACCAACGACTCGTGCAGTCCGGCCACTGGCTGCGTCCACATCAATAATGCGGGGTCCTGCAACGATGGTAATGCCTGCACGACGGTGGATCAGTGTGTGGGTGGGTCCTGCGCGGGATCGACGCCGCCGAACTGCGACGACTCTAACGTTTGCACCAACGACTCGTGCAGTCCGGCCACCGGCTGCGTGAACGCCAACAATGCGGCACCGTGCGACGATGGCGATGCCTGCACGACGGTGGATCAGTGCGCTGGCGGCACGTGCACGGGCTCGGCACCACCGAACTGCGGCGACTCGAATCTCTGTACCGACGACTCATGCAACCCGGCCACCGGCTGCGTCCACACCGACAACACGGCTCCCTGCAACGACGCCGATGCCTGCACGACGTCCGATGTCTGCAGCGGTGGCATCTGCGTCGGCAGCGCGCCCCCGCAGTGTAACGACGGCAACGCGTGTACCACCGACTCCTGCGATCCAGGCGGTGGGTGTGTCAACGCCAACAACACGGTCCCGTGCCCGGACGGCAACGCCTGCAACGGCGATGAGATCTGTGGCGGAGGAAGCTGTCAGCCCGCCACCTCACTCGACTGCAATGACGGTGATGTGTGCACCAGTGACTCGTGCAATCCGGCCACCGGTTGCGTCAACGCTAACAACACGGCGCCGTGCGATGACGGCAATGCTTGCACGACGGTAGACCAGTGCAGCGGCGGCACGTGCACCGGCTCGGTGCCGCCGAACTGCGACGACTCGAACGTTTGCACGAGCGATTCCTGCAACCCGGCCAGCGGATGCGTCAATACCGACAATGCGGCCGCGTGCGACGACGGTGACGCGTGCACGACGGTAGACCAGTGTGCCGGCGGCTCGTGTGCGGGCTCGGCGCCGCCGGACTGCAACGACCTGAACCTCTGCACCGACGACTCGTGCAATCCGGCCACCGGCTGCGTCAACGCGAACAACACGGCGCCGTGCAATGACGGCAATGCTTGCACGACGGTAGACCAGTGCAGCGGCGGCACGTGCACCGGCTCGGTGCCGCCGAACTGCGACGACTCGAACCTTTGCACCGACGACTCGTGCAACCCGGCGGGTGGATGCATGCACGCCAACAACCTGGATCCGTGTCCCGACGGCGATGTATGCAACGGCGGCGAGATCTGTGGCGGAGGAAGCTGCCAGCCCGCCATCGCGCTCGACTGTGCCGACGGCGATCTGTGCACCGACGACTCGTGCAACCCGGCCAGCGGGTGTGTCAACGCCGACAATACCGCGCCGTGCGACGATGCCAACGCCTGCACGGTGGCTGATGCGTGCAGCGGTGGCGTCTGCGCCGGTGGTGCGCCGGCGGATTGCAGCGACGGCAATGCGTGCACCGACGACTCCTGCATTCCGGCCAGCGGCTGCCTCAACGCCAACAATAGCGCCCCCTGTCCAGACGGCGACCTATGTAACGGCGATGAGGTCTGTGGCGGTGGGAGCTGTCAGCCGGCCATTGCGCCGAACTGTGACGATGGGCTGTTCTGCACCGGTATCGAGACGTGCGATCCTATCAACGGCTGTCAGGCGGGCACGGCTCTGATCTGCGACGATGGTGATTCCGACACGATCGACTGTTGCGACGAAGATCTCAACATGTGCAGCCTGGACGGTTCGGGCTGCTGCGGTAACGGCACGATCGATATCGACCTGGGTGAGCAGTGCGACGCGCCACTGCTGGAGATCTGCGACAACCTCATCGACGACGACCGCGACGGCGTGTTCGACTGCGCGGACGAGGACTGTGCACCGACCGGCTGCGATTCCACCTGCATGTTCACGCGCTGCGGGTGCATCGCGAACGACCCGGCGATCATCAAGGTACCGACCGCAGGGAAGACCGGGTTCTGGCGCGTACACGGCCGGATCGCGATCGATCTGGCTTTTGCCCCCGATCCGTCGGTCGACGGGATGTCGATACTGCTGACCAATGCGAACGGCTTGATCTACAAGGCCGTGATCGGCCCGGGCGAAATGTGCGGCAGCAGGCCGTGTATCGAGGATCGCTCGAAGGGCCGCTTCCGGTACAAGGACGTGAGTGCCAAGGACGGCGTGAGCCCCGCCGGAGCGCACGCCGGGCTGTTCCGGCTGTCGCTGCGCAATCGCATCGTGAAGGGGAAGAGAGATCCGGTCGGCAGCCCGTTCTTCACCTTCAAGATCAAGGCGTACAGCTATGACTTCGCGGCCGCTGACGATCCGTCGCTGGCGATCATGTCGACCCAGGTCGTGACCGGATCGACTCTCGGTTCACTCACCGCGGCGTGGAATCACGCCAACCAGGGCTGGCGGATCCGGCCGGAGGACTATCCGCCGTGCCCGAATCAGTGACGCCGGCGCGCGCTGTGAGCCGCTGGTCGGGACTCGCGCGGAGTGTGGCCCGGTTCCACTGACCTCCGCTGGATCGGGAACCGGGCGAAGTGGCCGACATGCCTCGGCAGGCGTGGCGTGCGGGGCCGTGTGCTTGTCCGCGTGAGTGGGCGATGCCCGCCTGATTGACGCCCGAACCGTCGGCTACCGCTGTTCGAGCCAACACCTCCTTCCTCCCCCCACCGCGACTACCCCTGTGAGCAAGCTCCCCGCGCGAATTCCGGTCGCGGGGGCGGTCTCGGCGCTCCGCGTCAAGTTTCTCGAAAAAAAACATTGCGGGAACGCCCCTCCGGCGACGCTTACTGGGGTGAGGGAGGACGGGGCCGTTCATCGCGGCCCGATCCGCGAGAGGCTCCCTCGAGGAGATCCGAAATGACGAACCATACGACTCGCACGAGACGCGCCATGAACGGCGCCGGGAACCGCGGGCAGACCGTCGACGGCGCGATCACGTCCACCCAGCGGATGATGCTGGCCGTCCTGAACGACGCGCTGGCGACCTTCGAGCGCGGACTGCGTGCCGACTCGCCGGCCGGCGTTGCGGCGCTAGAAGAAGTGGAGCGGTGGTTCACGAGCGGCGATACGCGATGGCCGTTCAGCTACGGCAAGGTCTGCGAGAGCCTCGGTCTCGACCCGAGCTTCCTGCGCGACGCGCTACGGTTGCGCAAGCTCGAGACGCTCGAGGCCAGTGGCCGCGAAGCGTCGCAGGTCAGGCCGCCCCGTCTCCGGGCCATCGCCTGAGGGGATTGCCTGCGCCAGGTGCCCGAGCTCGCCTCACTTCCGACCGCGTGCCGGATCGTCTGCCCGATCCTGGTCGTGGCGCAAGTAGAGCAGGAGCGGTGGCCGGTCGCCCTGAGGGTGACCGGCCCCTTTGCATTTCACGCCGGCCGCCCTCGGCTCGTGTTCAGAAATCCAGACCGAACCCGAACGTGACGGTCACGTCGTTCTCCTCCGGGATGGTTCCGTCGGCCTCGCGCGGCGGGTTGGCCGCCCTGTCGAACTTGAGCGACAGGTCGACGTCGAGAATCTTCGTGATCTCCAGCGACAGGGTGGTGAACAGGTTCTGGAAGCGCTGGTCGGTCTCGGGTACGCCGAGCTGGAGTCGGTAGCTCAGGCTCCAGTCGATCCGTTTGGTGATCTCCCACTCCAATCGCGTGCCCGTGATCAGCGCCCCGTTCAGCGAGTCCTCGTCCTCGAGAGGTTGTCCGTTGTCGTCCAGCGGTACACTGTCCGAGCGTGTGAACTGTGCCCCGGCTCCGATCTCGACGTCCCACTCGATCTTGCTGGTATTGAAGATGTGGTAGCCGATCGCGGCGCTGGGTGTGATGCGCAGCGAGACGTTCTGGAAGACGTCCGAGAACACGTCGAGGATCGCCGGCGAGAGGTACCAGCGCTCGGAGAGGAACACGTCGTACTTGGCGGTGCCGCGGTGGTTGTTGGCGTTGTCCGAGCCGCTCACGATGCTGACCGTTCCGTTGTAGTCGAAGCGCAGCCGCGTGAGCGAGGTCGATCGGCGCAGGTAACCGAACCCCGACATGTCCTGCTGGTCGGTGTTGCCGCTGGTCGAGGACACGCCGAGACTGACCTTGCCGTCCCAGAGGTCCAGCCGGCGCTCGGCCGCGGGAACGATCGAGAGGAGATGCTCGCGAGCGAACTCACGCTTGCCCTCGGCCGTCCACGCGGCGATGCGGCCGTCCTGCATCACCGCGCGGCCGGTGTACTGCGTCCGGTCGTTGAGGACGAAGACGCGATTGTGGCCGACACGAAAACCGGCGATGTCTTCGAAATCGAGCGTGAGATCGTCGAGCTCGTCGCTTTCGAACTCCATCGTGTCCTCGCGAAGACGGTGGAGCTTGCCGCGCAGCCACTCGCCCGAGACCATCATCACCCAGTCCGCGCTGTCGTCCGGGATCGTGGGTTTCCATGTTGCCGATCCCGCATCGGCTTGCCCGTCCGAATCCGTTGCGGGAGGGGGTGATCGAGTCTCTACGGGTGGTGAATCGAGATCAACGGCTGCATCGGAGCCGGCGAAGGAGTCCACTCCCGACCACACGATGAGCAGGCCGATAGCCAGCAGTGTCCGATAGGCTCGCGCAGCCCAGCCGCCGCGCCTGGCCGACGTGCTGTGCGCTCTGTGCGCGATTGCCGTGGCCACTGTGGGTCAGCATCGTGCCCGATCGGAGTAGATCGGGAAGCACGACGTGCACAGCGGTCGTCCGG
>SPBQ01000178.1 GCA_004525875.1 Myxococcales bacterium | reverse complement strand
GACGGCCTGGCGGAGGCCCTGGCATTCGTCGCCGCCGAGGCCCGCGCTCTACCCCCTGATTCGCTCGGCTTCCTGATCGCCGGTGTCCGCGACGTCGCCGCACGCTTCCCCGCCGGTGTGGTGCCATACCTGCGTGCGATGGACCGGGCGTTCGAGCTCGGCGGCCGCAAAGGGGTGCGGCTGTGGATCGAGCGTGGCTGCGAAATCGGCGGTCGCAGCGTCGAAGCCGGCGTAGCACATTTTCGACTTCGCAGCCGCACGGCGAACAAGATCCTGGTCGAGCACAGCACGGCGGTGTCGCTCACCGAGTGCGAGCCGGTGCTGCAGCGCTACCTCGTCATGATGGCACGCCGCACCCTGCACATCGTCTCGGGCGGCGGCGTCTGGCTTCGCCCGCCACTCGCCGCCCCGGAGGATCGGATCGTCCGGCTATCCGAAAGTATCGACCTGTGGGACACGACTGAGGAAAACCAGACCTTTTACAAGCTGGCCGTCGCGCATGCCGCGGGCCGCTGGGAGTACGGGACTTACGATTTTCGCGTCGATCTCCTCGAGCCTCAACCGGCAGGACTGGCCCGCCCTCCCGAAGGCAACGACGTGATCGCTCTGATCGATGCGTTCCCGAATCCGCTGCTCGCTGCCGGGCTGTTCGTAGTTCTCGACGGCGCCCGTATCGACGCGCGGCTCGAACGTGAGTTCCCCGGCCTGGCGGTCGATCTCGACCGGCTCGGGCGCGCATACGCGGTGAGCTCGGTGCCCGCCGCCGCCGATCGGTCCGCGGAGGAGGTCATCGAGGCCTTGTTTCTGATGTCCGTCGGACGGGTGCCCGTCGCCGAGCTTCCCTCGCGGCTGCACGCCACCGGATTGAGGCTGACGGCCCTCCTGGATCGCCTGCGACATCTCGAGGCGACCGTCTACGACAGCGTGCGCGCAACCATCGGCTTGTACGGCTCGCTCAGCCTGGCCGCAGCGATGGCCCAGGACCTGGACGGTGACGCCGTCGCCGAGATGGGCGGCGCCACGATCCTCGACCTGCTCGACTATCTGGAAGGCTCATCGGAGGCCGCGACGCCGGCAATCGGCGACGCCTCGGCTCACGACGCTCCAGCGCCCCCGCGGCCGCAGGCTCCCGAGGGCGACCCACTCGCGCTGAAGCTGTCGCAGGAACCACCCGCCTCCGGGTCGGCCGGGCTGCCGATCTCACCCGAGGAGCTGCGTCGGCTGATCGAGCAAGGCATCGATCTCGAGCTCACCGAGTCGCACGGCGAGGCCGACGCCGGCCTCGGCATGTACATCACGGAGCTGCTCGGCAAGCTTCCCGCCGAGACCGCCGAACGGGTACGTGCGATGATCGCGAGGGGCGACACGCCGAGCATCCGGGCGTGGCTCGCGGAGCTGCGCGGAGGCGAGTACCACTGGTACGACGAGTGGGATCACGTCATTGGCGATTACCGACATCGCTGGTGTCGCGTGGCCGAGCAGGAGATCGACGGCGACGGCGGGCGGTACTTCAACCGGATGATGGCGGCCTCCAGCGATCTCGTCGCGCGCATCAAGCGGGAGTTCATGCTCATGCGGCCCGAGCAGTTTCGCAAGGTCCGCGGCATGCAGGACGGCGACGACTTCGACATGAACGCGCTCGTCGACGCGCACGCCGACCGCCGCACCCGACGAACACCGACCGACCGCTTGTACGTCGCGCGACGTCGCGAGGAACGCGACGTCGCTACGCTGTTCCTCATCGACATGAGCGCGTCGACCGACGAACCACTGCCCGGAACCGAGGCGCACACCGATTCCCGCCGTGTGATCGACGTCGCGAAGGACACGCTGGCCGTGATGGCAACCGTCCTCGAAGAAATCGGCGACGCTTACGCCATGTACGGGTTCTCCGGCCACGGACGCGAGGGCATCGAGTATTATCACGTAAAATCGTTCAACGAGCGGCTCGGCCCGACGGTGCGCGCGCGCCTCGGAGGCATCGAACCGAAGCGATCGACGCGCATGGGAGCGGCACTCAGGCACTCGGCCGCCAAGCTTGCGGCCGTCACCGCCCGCGCCCGTCATCTCATCCTGCTGAGCGACGGTTTCCCGCAGGATCATGGCTACGGTGAGGATCGCAGGTCGAACGTCTACGGTATCCGCGACACGATGACGGCTCTGCGAGAGCTGGAGACCGCGGGCGTGCGCACGTTCTGCATCACCGTCGACCCGGCCGGCCACGACTATCTCGGCGATATGTGTGCGCCGTCACGGTACGCGGTGATCGAGGACATCGAGGCATTGCCCGAGGAGATGCCGCGGATCTATCGAACGGTCACGCGTTACTGAGCGCGCGTCCGACCGCGCTCAACGACTGCGAGTGACGCCGACGCGCGGGCACCAGCGCGCGACCGGACAGTCGCTGCACACCGGCGAAGTGGGTTTGCACCGAGTCTGCCCGAACGCGACCAGCAGGTCGTTGTATTCGATCCAGTAGCGTCGGGGGAGCCGCGCGCGCAACGCGTCTTCGGTTTTCTCCGGCGTGTCCGTCTCGACGTACCCCCAGCGATTCGATATGCGGTGAACGTGCGTGTCGACGCAGATCCCAGGCTTCGCATATCCGAGGGTGACAACCAGGTTCGCCGTCTTCCGCCCGACGCCCTTGAAGGTTAGGAGCGTGTCGAGATCGTCCGGAACGCGGCTCCCGAACTCATCGCGGATCCGCGCCGCCATCACGACGAGCTGCGGCGCCTTCGTGCGGTAGAAGCCCACTTGATAGATCGCGCGCTCGACCGCACCGACGTCGGCACGGGCCAGCGCGTCGACGTCCGGAGCCAGGGCGAACAGTCGCTCGGCGGCCGCCGCAGTGGTCGAATCCTGCGTGCGCAGGCTGAGGATACAGCCGGCGAGCACGCGATAGGGGTCGCGCGTCATCACCGAGATGAACGTGACGACGGGCGCCGTTCCCTTCGCGTACTCGGTGCGCAAAGCGCGCAGCACGTACGGCATGCGGCGATTATCGACAGACTTCGTGTCATCGGTCATGCGTGCGTGCCGGGCCGGCATGCGCAGCGTGATAGGAGCACCGCGCGCCGATTGCAACGTTGACGCGCGCGGCGCCGGCTCCTATTGTGCCGTCGTGTCTCCGCTTCGCCTCGGGATCGTCGGCGTGGGCCGTCACGGCAGCCGCTACGCGCGGCACGCAGCCCGCGACGTCGAGGGCATCGACCTGGTCGTCGTCTGTCGTCGCGACGGAGCCGCTGGTCGGGAGATCGCCGCGCAGTGCGCCTGCGAGTACACCGCCGACGCTGTGGGTCTGTGCACGCGCGCGGACATCGACGCCGTCGTGCTCGTCACCGTTCCGTCGCTGCTGGAGGACCTCGTCTCGGCCGCGGCCGGCTCGGGCAAGCGGCTCCTCGTCGAGAAGCCCGTCGCGCCCGACGCGGCGACCGGCGGCCGCATTCGAGATACGCTCGACGCGGCCAGTGCCTACTGCCTCGCCGGTCATACGCTGCGGTTCAACACCGTGGTCAATAGGATTCGAGACCAGCTGCCACTGCTCGGTCGCATCGATTCGATCGTGATGAGCCAGCGCTTCCCCCCGCAGCCGCAGATCGAGTGGATCGATGACCCCGAACGTTCGGGCGGAGGCAGTATCCTCCATACAGGCGTCCACTGCTTCGATCTGATCCGCTACATCACCGGCCTGGAGCCGGCGACGGTGGCCTGCCGGACGGCGGCCGTCTACACCGCGCGCACGGAGGACAACTTCGCCAGCTTGATGACGTTCGAGAACAGCGACGCTCTCGCGATGATCACGTGCGCCCGCAGCTCCCGCGCTCGTAACGGGCTGATCGAGATCAGCGGCGAGAACGGCCAGCTCATCGGCGATCACGTGCACAACACGCTCGTCCACATCACGCCCGAGGGTCGCGAGGAGATCGCGCTACCACCCCCGGCGCATACGGTGCAGGTCGCGCTCGAAGCCTTCGTCGACGACGCGCGGACCGGCGCCGCGCCGCGTGCCAGCTATCGCGACGGTCTCGCGGCAGTGGCGGTGGCAGACGCCTGCAGCCACGCGGCGCACTCGGGGAGGCAGGAGCCGGTTGTTCTCCCGCCGGAGACGGCTGTAGTATGATGCGACATGCTCGACGAACGTCGCGTCACGGTGGTCAGTCACGGCCCCAGCTGTCTTGACGGCACCACCTGCGCCGTCGTCGCAGCCCGCTATTTCGCCGGTCGCCGCTTCGAGCCGGTGTTCGCGAGCAACCGGGATATCGACGAGATCCTTCTCGGCTACGACCCGACTCATCCCTATGAGGAAGAGCTCTGGATCACGGACATTTCGTGGCGCAAGCCCGCGACCAGCTTGCATCTGGACACGCTGGTCGCAGATGGCCTGAAGCTCTACTGGATCGATCACCACAAGTCGGCGATCGATCGGCGCAGAGAGGGTGAGCTCAACGTAGCCTTCACCGACTTCGTCCTCGACGACCGGTACGCAGCCTCGCGCCTGCTGTACGAATACCTCTGCAAGCGGGCCGAGGAGGGCGGGGAGTCCCACCCGGGGCTGCTCGCCCTTCACAACCTCGTCATGCTCGCCGACGACGTTGACCGGTGGGTCCTCAGAATCGACGGTTCCCGCGAGATGGCGCTGGCCGTGCGAGCGATGAGGCAGTCCGAGGCATACCGGACGTTGCTGTCGCTGGACTCCCGTCTCACACCGACGCTGGCCATCGAGCAGGCGCTCGAACGAGTGTCCACCGAGCTGGCGGAATCTCTCGACCTCGCCGTCGCCACGCGCCAGGTTGCGGCGGTGCCGGACGCGGACCTCGTCGTCGCCGCCGAGTGCGACGACTACGCCGGAGAGATTGCGGATCGCTGGAAGGACGACTACGACTGCGCTGTGTTCGCGCTCTACGACAACTGTGGCGACTGCATCAGCTTCCGGCGAACCCCCGGCTGCAGCGTCGACCTCTCGCGCCTGGCCGCACGCTTCGGCGGTGGCGGCCACCCCGCCGCGGCCGGCTGCAACATGGCCACGACCGGCAACGATCGCTCCGCCCAGATCACTCGCCGCATCGTCGACGCGATCTCACAGGAGACCGCGTCGTGAGCGCCGCCGTCGACGCGCTGGCAAGGAAGTACGGGCACCCGCAGCAGCGGATCTGCTCGCTACCCTCCCTGACGTTCCCGCCGGTCAGCGAGCGCCGTCACGGCGAGGTCTGCAGGGCGATTCTGCGCAAGAACGGACGATTCCTCCTGCAGACCAAGCGCTCTTATCCGAACTCCGTCATGCGGCTGCCCTCGGTCGGCATCAAGCCGGTCGAGGACGTCGAACCTTTCTCTTATTCTCATCTTTCGCTGCCGTCCATTATATAGGTTTTCTTTTCTTTTGTTTCTCTTTCTTTTATCATCACTTTTTTTTTGAACGAGTTCTCTTTTTCTCTCTCTTCTTTCTCTCTCCTCTTCTCTCTTTCTTCTTCTTTCTTTTCTCTGTCTTTCTTTCTTGCGCTTACATCCTTTTTCGTGCTCGACGT
>SPBQ01000393.1 GCA_004525875.1 Myxococcales bacterium | reverse complement strand
CCATGCACACCGCCTTCGCGCTCGAACGGGTGGACCAGACCATTCCCGCGCTGTGGAACCGCATCCGCGAGGCGAAGACGGAGCTCGAGGATCTTGCCGTCACTGCCGAGCCCACGCTCGAGGATCTCGACCATCGCATCGAGCGCTCGCGCGAGGAGATCATCCACTCGCAGAGCCGTGCGCACGCCGTGGAAGCGTGGACGACCGCGCTCGAGCTCGAGGTGGAGAAGGTCGAGCGTCAGATGCATTACGTGAACCGTGGCCGCGCAATCGCCGAGCGCATCGCCGTCGACGCGCGACGTCTCGAGAAGCGACTGGCCACCGACCCGACGACGCCCGAGCGCCAGGCCGCCGTTCAGGAGCTCGAAGGCAACCAGTTCCAGGGCCTGGCCGACGCGACGACCAAACTCTACGCGCGTCTCGATCTCGAGTCGGCCGAGGTAAAGCGCATGGGTAACCTCCTGCGCACGGCGTGGACGTCGCGCGCCGAGGACCTGCCGCAGATCGAGGTCACGGCCGGAGGCGTGAAGGCGTGGGCCGACAGTCTGACGGCCGAGTTCCGCGCAAAGCAGGGCGAGCTGCAGGCGCGCAAGCAGCTGGTCCGTTCACTGCTCGACCGCGCCATTCTCGGCGAGCTCGATCAGTTCCGCACGGCCATCCTCGACCATCCCGGCACCGACTCGCTGCTCGGGCGCGACGACGCCTCTGAAGACTCCATCGCCACGCTCGCCGGCCTCTACGAGTACGCCATCGGTCAGACTCCGATCGACGGCGAGGACATGTCCGGGTTCGAGAACACCGGCCTCGACAGCCTCGACTACTTCGCAAGCGGCAACCACGTAGGCCGGCGGACGGCCGACGCAGGCAACCAATGAAGGGGGGCACGATGAGACCGATCAGGATCCGCGCGGGCGCAGCCTGCACGCTGCTCGCGGCCACGGCGTTCGCCGCCATGGTCCTGGCGCCGCGACCGGCACGCGCCGAGGACGATATCTGCAAGACGTGGGTGCGCGAGCACTGCATGGCCAAGGCCGACTACATCCGCTTGTACCTCGACCCGAGCGTTTCGGCCGCGGCGCTCGATCGGCGTCTGTACGAGCTGCTGCAGCTCGAGAGCTATCTGCTCTCCTGCGACATCCCCGAGCAACGACTTCGACGCAGTCTCGTGGGCTGGCGATTGATCGGCAAGCCGGCCGACTCGTTCGGAGGCGAAGTGTTCGCGTCGGCCTACGCCGAGGCGGGGCTGCAACTGAACCCACGTAGCGTGTTCGGCGACGAGCGGTACGTCCTCGATGAGTGACGCCGCAGCAGAGCCACGCAACCGGCCGCGCCGCGACGGCGTTTCGTTCGAGCGCTCGCTCTCGCGAACGTTCGCCGCCCTGGGCGCTGTCGCATACGTCGCCATCATCACGCGCGCCGGGCTCGATCCGCTCTCGGGCATGGGGCTCGGCATCGTGGTGTTCGGACCAACGTTCCCGGCACTGGTGCTGGTGGGCTGGCTGCTGACGAGCGATGCCGTCGCGCGCGTGGCGGCCGCTGTCGGCGGCCGCCGACAGCCGGCCGCGCCGGCGTGGCTCACACTCTGCACCGAGGCCAGCCCGATGCTCGGTCTGCTCGGCACGGTCATCGCCGTGGGCCTGGGCCTGTCGACGCTCGGCGCCGAGTCGCCGGAGACGCTGGTGCGATCGTTCGGTCAGGCGCTCTGGAGCACCGCGCTCGGGCTCAGCCTGGCGCTACTCGGCGAGTGGCTCAAGCATCTGTCTCGCAGCGAGGCGATCGCCGTATGACGTCGCTTCGCAGGGCGGTCTACGTCGTCTATCCCGTGATCATCGCGCTGCTCGGCGTTTCGGTGCTGGCCGCGCGACCCCACGCGGCGGCGCCCGAGGCCACTCCCGTGCGGCTCGACCAGCAGGCCCCCGACGCCGTCGGACGGACCGACACGGACACGCCGACCCTCACGCTCAGTACCATGGGCTGTCCGGCATCCATCCGGCTCGAGGACCAGCCGCTGACCCTCGACGACATCGCCGGTGCCTTCGCCGGCGCCGCACCGTCGAGGGTCACGATCCGCACCGACTCGGTCACGGCGGCGCTCATCAGCCAGCTCAGACACGCCGGCGTCTCGCACGTGGGCCTCACCTACGACGAGCAGGTCGGCGCGGATGCCGCGTCGTCGGTCCCACGAGGAACGGGCGTGCCACGCGAAACAGGAGGAAGCTGATGCGATTCACTCTCGGAACCCTGGTCGGCATCGTGCTCGGTGTCGTCGCCGCGCCGATCGCCGCACGCACGCCGGGCCTCGGCCCGGCCGTGACCGACGCACAGGCGCAAGCATGGAGGATCCTGCGCACGCACACGATGGTTCCGTCCGCGTCGACAGGCATCGGGCCTGCCGATCGTCGGGAGCAGACGACACCACGCGATCGGTCGAGTCAGCCCCCGCGGCGCGGCGGCATCGTGAAGATCGCCACAATCGCGGCGATACAAGCGGGGGCCGTCGATGCGCCTCTCGCGCGCACGCCAGTACAAACGGTGGATGACGACGCGGACGCGGCGATCGCGTTCGCGGGCGACGTCAGTGTCCACGACGCTGCCACCAGCCACGCCGCCGCCGCCGATGCCGATGCCGATGCCGCCCCCCACATCGACACCGAGACCGGCGCGAACGGCGATCTCGACCGGCGGATCGGTGTGCTCGACCGCTTGTTTGCCACCTACGACCGCGTCGACGAGGAGTAGCCGAACATGTCCGATCGCGTTCGCCGCAACCCGACGGCCGGCCGTGCACGCCACGGCGCCGTAGCCTTCGCCGCAATCGTCGCAGCACTCGGTGTGTGGGGCGCCGACTACGAGGCTGACGCACCGGAGGTGATCGCCGCGTTCGAGAACTCGAAACCCCCTCCCCGCCCCGAGCCCGAACCGATCGAAGTATCGGTCGGCGAAGACCCACCGCCCGACACCGAGTCGCCGACGGTCGTCGCCAGTGCGCGCCTGCTGGCAGCCGGCGCGCGCGCTCTCGAGGAGGAGGGCAGCTTGCCGCCGCTGCTGATGGACTACGACGCCGTGGGATTCGCGCACTACGTCGAACTCCTGCGCGGCCTCGGCGCCACGGCCGTCGTGATCTCCGGCGACGCCGAGGTCATCGGCGAGATCGACCTCACCTCGGGTGAGATCAGCGCGTTCCGCGCCGAGCGTCCCTACTCGCCGCGAGGGCGCGACTACAGCGACGAGCCGGAGGTGGCGCGCACGATCGCGCGGGCGCGCCGCGAGCTCGACGACGAATCGGTCACCATCCTGGTGGCAGTGCCCGCCGACGTCGACGCACTCTTGCTGGGGGCCCTGATCGCGAAGCTCGAAAGCCTCGGGCTCGAGCCCGGTGGCTTCCGCGAGTTCACGGGACGGTACGAGCAAGCGGACGGTGCAGGGT
>SPBQ01000376.1 GCA_004525875.1 Myxococcales bacterium | reverse complement strand
GCCGTGTCGCGCAATCTCGACTCGTATTGACTTGTGGAGCGCCGCGGCTTCAACTTGGCAACCATGAGTGAAATCCGCACCGACACCAATGGGTCGATCTCGGCGATCGCTTCGAACCCGGCCGCAACGCGACCGAAGTGGCATCGTCGCTTGACCGTGGAGATCCCCGCTGAGGCCGATCTCTACGAGAAGCTCAAGGCTCACCAGTGGAACGCGACCACGGAGATCGACTGGGATCGTCCGGTCCGCAACTACTCGCCGGAAGCCTACGCGCCCTTCCGCAGCACCTACTCCGAGGAGGAGTTCGACCGCCTGTGCGCCCAGCGCCGCGCTTTCACGTTCGCGCAGCTGTTTCTCGGCGAGCAGGCAGCACTGGCGCTCTGCGCGCAGCTCCTGAACCTGGTACCCGAGATGGAGACGAAGCTGTGTCTGGCGGGACAGATCATCGATGAAGCGCGACACGTCGAGGTCTTCGGCCGTTACCTCGACAAGCTCGACGCCGAAGCACCGGCCAACCCGGCGCTCGAGGACCTCGTTCACGAGCTCCTCGACTCCGACCACTACGGCGAGAAGATCGTCGGGATGCAGATCTTCCTGGAAGGAATAGCCGTGGGGCTGTTCCAGCGTTTTCAGACGAACAGCCCGGACCCGCTCATGCGTGACCTCATCCGCCTCGTGCTGCGTGACGAGTCGCGACACGCGGCCTTCGGCGTCACCTACCTTGCCGACAAGTTCGAGAACTGCTCGGCCGCCGAGAAGAGGCGGGTGGAGGAGTTCGTGGGCGGCCTGTGGCGGCTGTTCCACCACGCGACGGGCTCGCCGTTCGGGCCGGTCGACGAGTTCATGAGCTCGACGTTCGCGGACATCCGGCATCGCCTGGGGCAGATCGGATTGGAGATTCGCTGACGCGGCGCGCAGACCGTCCGCTCAGCCCGTGATGATCGCGGCGTACATCGCGCAGGCGGCGATGACGCTCAGGGCCAGGACGGCCCATCCCAGCGTACGCTGCGAATGCTCGTTTGAATGTATCGACTGCATGCTCGTTCGCCTCCTGATACCGGGGTCGTGCTCGAAGCGTGGTCTGGCCACGCAGGTCTATGCAAGCAGCAATTCCCAGCGGTCGAAGGGGATCTTCTGAGCGGCAAGGCCGGGTCTGAGGGCCGGCTACGGGAGGGAGGCAGATGTCAGATCCGCTCTGGCGCTCGCGCCGCGACGCGTTCGAGTTGCTGCCGGCGACGACCGTGCGGCAGCAGCAGATCAACGACTTCATCTACTTGTCCGAGGGGAACTCGAACTCGTATCTCGTCGTCACCGATGAGGGCCGCGTCGTCATCAATACCGGCATGGGCTTCGAGGCGCCGGTCCACAAGAAGTACTACGACTCGATCGACCGCGGCCCGATCCGCTACATCCTGCTGACGCAGGGGCACGTCGACCACGTGGGCGGCGTCGCTCAGTTCCTGGAGGCGGGCACCGAGATCGTCGCGCAAGCGAATCTGGCGGCGCAGCAGGCATACGACGAGCGCCTGGGCGCGTTCCGTGCGAATCGAAGCTACTTCGCGTTCGCACACGCCATCGAGCAGGCGGTGGCTCACGCCGCCGAGATGGGCGGTGGTAAGATCCCCGCGCAGTCGAAGCCGGAGGCGACGATCGCGTTCCAGGACCGCTACGAGGTCGAGCTCGGTGGTCTGAGGTTCGAGCTCATCGGCGTGAGCGGCGCCGAGACCGAGGATTCGATGCTCGTGTGGCTTCCCGAGCATCGAATCTGTTTCACCGGCAACGTCTTCGGCGCGCTGTTCGGACACTTCCCGAATCTCATCACGATTCGCGGCGATCGCTACCGCGACGCGCTCCGGTACGTGGAGACGCTCGACGCGTTGATGGAGCTCGATGCGGAGATGCTGCTCGTCGGTCACTTCGAGCCGGTGGTCGGCCGTGAGCTCATCCGTGATGAGATTCGGCGAATGAAGGACGCCGTGCTCTACGTCCACGACGCGGTCGTGCGCGGGATGAACGACGGCACCGACGTGCGGACGCTCATGCGCGAGATCGACCTGCCGCCCGAGCTCGAAGTCGGTCAGGGGTACGGAAAGGTGGCCTGGTCGGTGCGCGCGATCTGGGAGAACTACGCGGGGTGGTTCCATCACCGCTCGACCACCGAGCTGTACGGTGTGCCGGGCAGCAGCGTGCACGCCGATCTGATCGCATTGAGCGGCGGGCCCGACGCGGTTGCGCACGCCGCGGCCGCGAAGGTCGAAGAGCACAAGCCGCTGGAGGCGATCCATCTCGCGGAGATCGTCCTTACCGCGGTTCCCGATCACGCAGGCGCCGCTTCCGCTTCGCTGGCTGCCCACCGGGCGCTGCTGACCGCGAGCGTCAACTTCTGGGAAACGCGCTGGCTGGAAAAGCAGATCGAAGCTCTCGAGCGCGTAGCTGCTCGATGATGGGTCCGCCTGAAGTTACGGGGAGCTCGCTCGGCGAGCTAGCTGCCCGCGTGGATCGGGAATCGCTCGAAGTAGAAGCCGAAGCGGTCGCGTAGCTCGTCCGCGTCGACGCCGAAGTCGCCGTCGAGCTCGTAGACGACGCGTCCATGTTTGCCGCGCGGGTTCTGCGCCATGAAAGTCTCGAACTGCGCGCGTGCCTCGTCGGTCAGGCGCAGGTCTGCGAGCTCGTAGATGCGCGCGACCATCGCGACGTCGTCGCTCATGAACTCGTGGAACAGTACGTCGATGCTCTGCGACGCGGGCCATACGTCCCGATCTCGGACGCAGGCTCGGAGCAGCCTCTCGACGCGGTCGATCCAGTAGGCGGCCACTGCAGCCGGGTCGACCTTGCTGCGCCGCACGCGATCGCCGTAGGCGAGCATCGTGATCGCCGAGACGATGACGGCCGCGGGGTCGCGGTGGGTGATGGCGAGCGTCGCGTCGGGGAAGATCGAGTGCAGCGCCGGTAGATGCTCGAGGTGTTGCGGGGATTTCAATACCCAACGGTCGGGGCCGCGTAGCCACTGCATCGCCTTCAGCGCCTTGCGAAGGTACTCGTAGTGCGGCGTGTGGTCGTACGAGAGATAGAAGTCGCGCCAGCGCGGCACGTGGGCGTTCCACTCTAGATTGTAGGTGGAGAAATCGAGCTCCTGCACCTCGATCTCTTCGTGCACGTGCTCGGGTGTCATGTGGTGCATGGCACGCAGCAGCGGCATCAACGCGTCCTGCTGCTCGCAGCTCTTGCGGCAGCGCGCGAGCCGCGGGTCCTCGCCCTCGGGTGTGGGCCGTTCGCCGGGCGTCGGCACCGGTTCCATGCTCTCCCAGTACGGCATCGATCGAAGCCGCTGGTCCGCCGAGATGAGGTTCACCAGGTGTGTCGTTCCCGAGCGCGGCAGTCCCGCGATGATGATCGGGCGCCGGATCTCGACGTCGTGGATTTCGGGATGGCGCTCGAGCAGATCCTCGAGGAGCAGTCGGTTGGCAAGGTAGCGAACGCAATTGCCGTGAGCGATGCGACGGCCGAGCGCATTGAGACCGGAGTCTTCATCGACCGCTCGCAGGTAGACGTCGAGGCGTTCGAGAAAGTCGGGTGCGCCGAAGT
>SPBQ01000167.1 GCA_004525875.1 Myxococcales bacterium | reverse complement strand
GGCTATCGCCGAAGCCTTCGAAAGCGAGAGCCTGACCGAGCTCGAAGCGGAGCTGCTAGGCGCCGAGCAGGACCTGGCACTCGCTCGGCAGGAGGCGGCGGAGATAGACAGCGAGGCCGCCCTCCGCAGCGAGCGTAGGAAGAAGATTCCCGAGCTGCTCGCGGCGGCCAAGGACAAGCTGCTCAAGCTCGAAGCCTCCTCGCCCCCGCCGGCCGGCGCCTCGGCCGAGCTCGTCGATGCCAGAGCCCGGCTCGAGGAGCTGCGCCGTCAGGCGCTCGAGACCGAGGTGCGGACGTACCAGAGCGAGCTCGCCAGCTACGACGCACGTGGACTGCTGCTGGGCAAGCGCCGCGACCGCGCCACGCTGCGGATCGATCACTACGAGGGCCGCAGCGCGGCGCTGCGCGATGCCATCAAGCAGCGGCAGCGCATCGACGCCGACGACGCGGTGCGGGCGGCTCGCGACTCGCTGGCCGCAGCCGACGCCGTGCCGCCGGCCGTCCGCGCCATCGTCCGTGAGCTCGGGGAGCAGAACGAGCGCCTGGCCTCGCTGCGCACCGGCGATGAAGGCCTCGTGGAGAAGATCGACGACATCAGCCGCAAGCTCGTGCGCGCCGAGCAGCAGGTCGCCGAGGTCGATCTCGCATTCACCAACATCGCGGAGCGGATCGAGGCCGTCGGCCTGCTCGACTCGGTAGGCCTGTTGTTGCGCAATCAGCGCGGCGAGGCCGTCGACGTGGGCAAGTACCGGCGTTTCATCCGTATGCGGCGCGAGCTCATCGGTGCGGTCCAGCTCCAGCAGATCGAGCTGCGCCAGCGGCGCCGCAGCATGGCCAGTGTCGACCTCGGCGTGCAGCGCGCGCTGGCTGCGCTCGACGACTCGGTTCCGGCCGATCAACGCGGCGAAGTCGAGGGGTTGCTCCGCGAGCTGTATGAACTGCAGCGCGTGTACGTCGACGCCCTCATCGCCGACTACGAGGCGTATTTCCAGAAGCTCGTCGACTTCGACGCGACGCAACAGCAGCTGATCGACCGTACCGAGCAGCTCCTAAGCTACATCGACCAACGCATTCTGTGGGTTCCGAGCAGCGACGTGGCTCGCACCGTGCGTCTGGTCGGGGGCCGCGAAGCGCTCCGCTGGCTGTTCGCGCCCTACTACCTGCGCCAGCTGCCGCGGGCGCTGAGCGATGCAGCCGCTCGGCTGCCGCTGCTCAACCTGGCCGTTTTCGCCTTGCTGGCCGCTTCGATCGCGTTCGCCGGGCGAGCGCGTGCACGCATCGCGGCGCTCGGGGCCGTGGCGCACGACGCTTCGTGCTTCCGCTACGGACCGACGCTCGAAGCCCTTGTGCTCGTCGTACTCCTCTCATCGGCGCTTCCGGCCTCACTGACGTATCTGGCCTGGGCGCTCGACGGATCGCCGGCGGCGGCGCAGTACGCGCGTTCGATCGCCGCCGGTCTGCTAGCTTCGTCACTGTTGTGGCTGTCATTGCGCCTCGTGCGCGCCGTAGTGCAACCCGGCGGTATTGCCGAGATCCACTTCGCCTGGCCGAGCGCCGACACCGGCCGGCTGTGGCGCCACCTGCGCTGGCTGACGGCCGTCACCGTGCCCGCGGCGTTCGTGATCTTCGTATTCGAGGCTCGCGGCGAGGAGTTGTGGAAGGAGTCGCTCGGGCGACTGGCGTTCCTGGTATCGCTGGTCGCCGTCACCGCATTCACGTATGCGGCTCTCGGGCCGCGCGGGTCGATGATCGCCATCCTTTCCCGGGTCGGCCCGCTATGGACGCGGCCGTGGGCTCGGCGCGCCGCGCTCGTGTCGGGCCTCGCCGCACCCGTGCTCTTGGGCGTCGGGACGCTGCGCGGTTACTACTGGACGTCGCTCCAGCTCGGCACACGCCAACACTTCACGCTCGTCTTCCTGTTCGCGGTGCTGGTCGTCTACGCGATGTGCGCGCGCTGGGCATTGGTCGCCGGGCGCCGCGTCGCCAGCGCCGCACGTAGCGCGGGCCGAGCGGTCGAGGAAGCCGAGGGCCTGCGCGTCGCCCAGTTCCAGGCCAGCCGTCTCCTGCGGGGCGGCGCGGCAGTGGCCATCGTCGTGGGGCTCTTCGGGATCTGGGCCGACGTGCTGCCCGCCGCCGGCATCCTGCGCGACGTGCAGCTGTGGCACACCACGCACATGGTCAACGTCACGGTGACGGACGCCAGCGGTGGCGAACGTCTAACCTCGGAACGGCAGGTCGTTGCGATCACGCTCGCAGATCTGTTCCTGGCTCTGCTCATCGTCGCCGGCGCGACAGCGGCGGCCCGCAACCTGCCGGGCTTGCTCGAGGTGTCGCTGCTCCGGCGCCTGGGTCCCGGAGAGCGCTACGCGTGCGCTTCGATCGTCAAGTACGCCGTTACCTTGGCAGGCATCACGCTCGCCTTTGATGCGGTCGGTGTGGGCTGGTCGAGCATCCAGTGGCTCGTCGCGGCAGTCGGCCTGGGCCTCGGATTCGGCTTGCAGGAGATCTTCGCGAACTTCATCTCGGGTCTGATCATCCTGTTCGAGAGGCCGATTCGTGTCGGCGATACGGTAACCGTGGGCGACATCAGCGGCACGGTGACGCGGATTCGGATTCGCGCGACGTGGATCACCGGCTTCAATCGCAAGGAGCTGGTGGTCCCCAACAAGGAGTTTGTGACCGGCAGGCTCGTCAACTGGTCGCTGACTGACGGTGTCCTGCGCGTCGAGATCCCGGTTGGCGTGGCCTACGGCTCCGACGTCGAACGTGCGCTGGAGCTACTTAGAGGTGTCGCCGCCGACAACCAGGACGTGTTGAAGGATCCGCCGCCGCAGGCGCTGTTCCTGGGCTTCGGTGACAGCTCGCTATCGTTGGAGCTTCGCACCTTCAGCCCTGACGTCGCTCACGTGGTCCCGATCCGCCACCACCTGCACCTCGCGATCGACAGGGCGTTTCGCGACGCCGGTATCCAGATCGCGTTCCCGCAGCGCGACATCCACGTGCGCTCGATGCCGGCGGATTGGCGGGCCGTGCCGGTGCCCCCGAAACCGGCAGGGACGGTGGGGTGACCGTCGCCGGGGGGCGGCTGCTCGACGAGATCGCCGCCGCCAGCCGTGAGGCCGCCGACAAGGGCCGGGTCGCCGATCACATCGCGGCGCTCGACCGCCGTCTCGCCGGCTGCGGCGCCGAGCGGACGCGTGCGTTCAGATTCTCCCGATCTGTTGGAGGAACGCTACGAATGTGACATAGATGGCCGGCCCACCGCGTCGAGAGAGAACAACTGTGCGCGCCTGGACCACCAAAGACAGCTCCGAGCTCTACAGTATTGACGGATGGAGCGCCGGCTACTTCGCCATCGGCGCGGAGTGCACCGTGGAGGTCCAGCCCGACGGGGCTGACGGGCGACGGCTCGACCTGCTGCGCTTGGTCGAGGATCTCGAGAAGCGAGGCCTCAAGCCGCCGCTTCTGATGCGCTTCTCCGACATCTTGCGCGACCGGCTCCGCCGGCTGGCCGGCTGCTTCGACCAGGCCATCGCCGATCTCGCTTACACCGGCCGTTACCGCGGCGTATTTCCGATCAAGGTCAACCAGCAACGACACGTCGTCGAGGAGCTCATCGACCTGGGCAAGGAACTTGGTTTCGGCCTCGAGGCTGGCAGCAAGCCCGAGCTCCTCGTCGCGCTGGCGCTGCTCGACGACCCCGATCGGCTCATCGTCTGCAACGGCTACAAGGATTCCGAGTACATCGAGACTGCCCTTCTCGCGCGCAGGCTCGGCCGCGACACAATCATCGTCCTCGACCGATTCGGCGAGCTCGAGGACGTGATCGCCGCGACTCGCCGCCTCGGCATCGAGCCGCGCCTCGGCGTGCGTGCTCGCCTCGCGACGCGCGGCGCCGGCAAATGGATCGAATCGACGGGCGACAAGTCGAAGTTCGGCCTGACGTCCTACGAGCTGGTGCGTGTGGTCGAGCGTCTCGAGCAAGAGGGGTTGCTGCACCGCTTGCAGCTCCTGCACTTCCACATCGGTTCGCAGATCACGGCCATCCGCGCCATCAAGGACGCGCTGCGCGAGGCCTCCCGCATCTACACCGCCCTGTACCGCATGGGCGCACCACTCGGCACGATCGACGTCGGCGGCGGCCTGGGTGTCGACTACGACGGCTCCCGCACCAACTTCCACTCCTCGAAGAACTACTCGATGCAGGAGTACGCGAACGACGTCATCGACGCGCTCAGCGTCGCTTGTGAAGCCGACGATATTCCGCAGCCCGACATCGTGAGCGAGTCTGGCCGTGCCCTCGTCGCCCACCACGCCCTGCTCGTATTCAACGTGCTCGGCGTAAGCGAGACCTTGCGCGACGTTCCTGTCCCGGCGCGCGAGAGCGAAGAGGAAGAGCCCGACGTCGTCGGGAGCCTGCGCTCGGTCTACGATGACATCACGCGCAAGACGTACCAGGAAGCTTTCCACGACGCGCTCGAGCTCAAAGAGCAGGCCATCTCGCTGTTCAACCTCGGCTATCTCGACCTCAACGGCCGCGCCCGTGTGGAGGAGCTGTTCTGGGCATGCTGCCGGCGAATCCTCAAGATCGTCCGTGACCTGTCGTACGTGCCGGATGACATCGAGGGGATCGAGCGGGCGCTCGCCGACACGTACTACTGCAACTTCTCGGTCTTCCAGTCGGTCCCGGACCACTGGGCGGTGAAGCAATTGTTCCCCGTGATGCCGATCCACCGGCTCAAGGAGAAGCCCACCCGCCGGGGCATTATCGCCGATCTGACCTGCGACAGCGACGGCAAGATCGACCGTTTCATCGATCTGCACGACGTCAAGGACGTGGTCGAGCTACACCCGTTCGTGCCGGGGGAGCCCTACTATCTCGCAGTGTTCCTAGTCGGTGCCTACCAGGAGATCCTCGGCGATCTCCACAACCTGTTCGGCGACACGAACTGCGTCCACGTGCGGCTCGACGATTCAGGATATCGAATCGACCACGCCGTTACGGGCGATTCGGTCGCTGAAGTCTTGCGCTACGTCCAGTACGACCGCCACGATCTCGTTGAGCGCGTGCGACAAGCCGGCGAGCGTGCGATGCGCGAGGACGCTCTCAGCATCGAAGATTTCGCGCGCCTGATGCGCCACTACCAGGCTGGCCTGGACGGCTACACCTATCTCGAGGACGACGAGGCCGCGAGTCAGGCGCTCTCGCGCTCCCAAGCGGCCGAGAAGACGCAGGCCGCCGGCAACCCCAGCACGGCGAAGCGAGCAGCAGGGCCCTTCTAGCGCGCCCGGTACGCGGCGTCCCACCGAGCCACGCTGCGCGACGGTTTCCTGTGCGGCCAGTCGGTGCGCGCTCGGACGCCGCGCTGGCGTTGTGCTCTTCGACGGTACGAGGCGAGCACGGCGCGTGTGAACACCTCGAGAACTCGGCCCATTCCAGCGTTCAGTAGATGATCTCGTCGATGACCAGGCGGTCGTAACGGTCCGATGCGATGCCGAGCAACTCCTTGAACACGTGCTCGTTGTCCTGGCCGATCACGGGGCCGGGCTGGACGTCCGGCGTTCCGGCGCTGCACTTGACGTACTTGCCGTAGATCGTCTCATCGAAGCCGAGCGGATGGCGCACCTCGATGAATGTCTCGCGCGCCTTGTACTGCTGGTCGTC
>SPBQ01000187.1 GCA_004525875.1 Myxococcales bacterium | reverse complement strand
TGTACCGAGGCTGCATCCCGTCCAAGGCATTGCTGCACGTGGCGAGGCTCCTGCGCGAGGCCTCGGAAGCTGGGGCGTTGGGCATTCACTTCGAACAGCCGCGGGTCGATCTCGATCGTCTGCGCGCGTGGAAGGCAAGGGTCGTCGGCAAGCTGACGGGTGGTCTTGGCGTGCTCTGCAAGGCGAAGGGGGTCCGTTTCGTGCGTGGACGTGGCGTGTTCATGGACTCGCGTACGCTGCGGATCGACGGTGAGGAGCCGGTGGACTCGTGCGAGCTGAAGTTCGATCACGCGATCGTTGCCACCGGATCCCGTCCCGCGACGCTGCCGTTCGGCTGCGAATCGCCCCGCGTCATGACGTCGACCGGGGCGCTCGACCTCGCGGACATTCCCGAATCATTGCTGGTGATCGGCGGCGGATACATCGGTCTGGAACTCGGTTCGGTTTACGCGGCGCTCGGCACGCGCGTTACGGTCGTGGAGATGACCGACGCTCTGCTGCAGGGCGTGGATGGCGACCTAGCCCGCGTTCTGGTCCGAGCGCTCGAGGGACGGTTCGAGTCGATCCGCACGAAGACGCGTGTCGAGAGGTTGGCAGAAGAACGCGATTCGATCGTCGTGGAGCTGGCCGGCGACGAGGCTCGTAGCACCGAGCGCTTCGCGAGCGTTCTGGTCGCTGTCGGCCGGCGTCCGAACTCGAGCGGTCTGGGCCTGCGCAACACCGGCGTCGAGATCGACGAGAGCGGTTTTATCCAGGTAGACGGCGCTCGCCGGACCGCGGAGCCCCGTATCTACGCGATTGGCGACGTCGCTGGCCAGCCGAGGCTGGCGCACAAGGCGACGCACGAAGGGACCACCGCGGCGGACGCGATCGCCGGGGGACCTGCGGCCGTCGCGCCCGCGGCGATTCCCGCCGTCGTCTTCACGGACCCGGAGATCGCGTGGTGCGGATTGACGGAAGCGGATGCCCGCACTGCTGGCGTGGACGTCGCCGTGGCGCGTTTTCCCTGGCAGGCCTCAGGCAGGGCGGCCACGCTGGGCGACGCGGCGGGGCTCACGAAGCTGGTCTTGGACAGGGAAACGGAGCGCGTTCTCGGAGCCGGCATCGTCGGGCCGGGGGCGGGCGAGTTGATCGCCGAGGCGGTACTGGCCGTCGAGATGGGTGCGGTGGCCGAGGATCTGGCGGCCACTATCCATCCGCACCCGACGCTCTCGGAGACCGTGATGGAGGCGGCCGAGGTGTTCCGGGGTCTGAGCGTTCATCTACATCGCAAGCGATGATGCTTGCCGGCTAGCGCTGAGGTGGCACCGCAAACGCCTGCGCAGTTGCTCGGAGCTGGACGTCCCCAGCAGGCGGGGTAGAACTGGCTCGGCCAGCCACCGACACACGCCCCGATCGGAGGCGCATGGCGCGGCAGGCAAGGGGCGGTGCCGACTCGCAGCCGGAGGCGCGCGAAAAACCTCGGCCGACGACCGAGGGCGCGGCGTATACTGGTCCAGCGAGTTGTGCTAACCGCTCAGCGGTATCTAGTTCGGGACAGAACGCCTGCTAGTATCAGCCCCAAGCTCCACTCTCGCTCGGTGAGAAAGCAATGACGGCAATTCTCGGAATCTCAGCATTCTACCACGATTCGGCCGCGGCTCTCGTCGTCGACGGCAAGATCGTCGCGGCTGCCCAGGAAGAACGCTTCACACGCAAAAAGCACGACCACCGTATGCCGGTCAACGCGATTCAGTTCTGCCTGAAAGAGGCCGGGCTCGAGATCGGGGATCTCGACTACGTCGGCTTCTACGACAAGCCGCTTCTCAAGTTCGAGCGGTTGCTCGAGACCTACGTCGCCTACGGTCCGGTAGGGTTCCGATCCTTCTTGAAGGCGATGCCTCTGTGGCTCAAGCAGAAGCTTTACCTCCCGCGGGAGATGAACAAGGGGCTGAACCACAAGTACGACAAGCGCTACGTCTTTACGGAGCACCACGAATCGCATGCGGCCAGCGCGTTCTTCCCGTCGCCGTTCGAGGAAGCGGCGGTCCTGACGCTCGACGGTGTCGGTGAGTGGGCCACGGCCAGCTACGGGGTCGGGCGCGGCAATCGCCTCGAGCTCACGCACGAGCTGCGCTTCCCGCACTCGCTCGGCCTGCTCTACTCGGCGATCACCTACTTCACGGGCTTCCGCGTTAATTCGGGCGAGTACAAGGTCATGGGGCTCGCCCCGTACGGTGAGCCAAAGTACTACGATGCCATCCTCGACAACCTCCTGGATCTCAAGGAAGACGGCTCGTTCCGCATGGACATGTCGTACTTCAATTACTGCGCGGGACTGACGATGACCTCGGAGAAGATCAACGAGATCTTCGACGGACCGCCTCGCCAGGCGGAGAGTCTGGTCACACAGCGGGAGATGGACATCGCCGCCTCGGTTCAGAGGGTCACCGAGGAGATCATGCTTCGTATGGGCCGTCACGTGCACAAGACGACCGGCATGAAGAACTTGTGTCTCGCTGGCGGCGTGGCGCTCAACTGCGTCGGCAACGGACGCCTGCTTCGCGAGGGGCCGTTCGAAAACATCTGGATCCAGCCTGCTGCGGGCGACGCCGGAGGCGCTCTCGGTGTGGCGCTGTTCATCTGGCACCAGTTGCTCGATAACGAGCGCACGGTCGGTGACAGCGATTCGCAGCACGGCTCGTTGCTGGGCCCGACCTACTCGGAAGGGGAGATCTCGAGCTTCCTCGACGGCGTCGGTGCCGTATACGAGCACTACGAGGGCGGCGAGGCGATGTGTGACCGCGTCGCGGATCTTCTCGCGTCGGAGAACGTCGTGGGCTGGTTCAAGGGGCGCATGGAGTTCGGACCGCGTGCGCTCGGCGCGCGCAGTATTCTCGGCGATCCGCGCAGTCGTGACATGCAATCGGTCATGAACCTCAAGATCAAGTTCCGCGAGTCTTTCCGTCCGTTCGCCCCGTCCGTGCTCGAGGAGAAAGCGCCGGAGTTCTTCGAAATCAAGCCGGGGCAGGAGAGCCCGTACATGTTGCTTGTGGCGCCTGTCGACGACTCGAAGCGGCTGAAGGTGAACGGTGAGTACGCTCACCTTCAGGGCATCGAGAAGCTCAAGGTTCCGCGCTCGGTCGTTCCGGCGATCACGCACGTGGATTACTCGGCCCGCGTCCAGACGGTCGACGCTGTACGCCACGGCCACTACCGGACGCTCATCGAGAAATTCGCGCAGCGCACGGGATGCCCGGTCCTCATCAACACCAGTTTCAACGTTCGCGGTGAGCCGATCGTGTGCACGCCGGAGGACGCATATCGGTGCTTCATGGCGACGAACATGGACGTTCTCGTCCTCGAGGATTTCGTGCTCGTGAAGGACGCACAGCCGCAGAAGGGTGATTTCGGACGCGAAGAGTACCTGGCCCAGTTCGCGCTCGACTAGTCGGGAGTTCAATCATCGTGGCAATACTGGACATCAACTGGAAACCGTCGACGAAGGAGCTGCGTCAGTTCGCGGCACTGTGCCTCGCTATATTCGGGGGCATCGGCGCGTGGGGCGCCTACCGGCATGGATTCGAGGGGTCGGCGAGGTGGTTCCTGATCGCCGGCGCCGCGATCGGTGTTCCCGGACTCATCGTGCCGATGCTAGTGCGACCGATTTACGTGGCATGGATGGTGCTCGCCTTCCCCATCGGCTGGACGGTCTCGCATCTGCTCTTGGGGTTCATTTTCTACGGCGTGATCACCCCGGTCGGATTGTTGGTACGGTTATTCGGGTATGATCCGATGCAGCGCAAGCTCGAGCCCGAGGCGGCCACGTACTGGGCCGAGCATCGCACCGGCGGGGATCCGTCGAGTTATTTCCGGCAGTTCTGAGCCACGGAGTCAGTTTATGGCAGGCAAGGAGAGCGAAGTGTCGAAGCAGGGTCGAAGCGATTTCGCCAAGCAGGCCGAGGCGGGACAGAGCGGGTTCTTCCGTGAGTTCGTCGACTACCTGGCGAACAACAAGAAGTGGTGGCTCACCCCGATCATCGTCGTTCTCCTCATGGTGGGTGGCCTGATCCTCCTGGGTGGGACGGCTGCCGCGCCCTTTATCTACACGCTGTTCTAGAAGACGCCGAGCCGGCTGTTCTGCCTGGGTCGAGTCTGGGCACGGAAGCGGGCATTAGCCTGCTTCCGTGCGTGCTTTTCCGGTCTCATGCCTGGCGCCGTGCTGTGCGTGGAGCACCGTCCGCCGCCGCCACAGCTCACGTGGAGTCGGACCCCCGGATCTGCTATTCGAGCGCGCTCCGACTGAATCGTGCGCGAGAGTGGCGGAATTGGCATACGCACTAGACTTAGGATCTAGCCCGCTTCGGCGGTTGGGGGTTCGAGTCCCCCCTCTCGCACCATCAACCTGCTTCGTATATCCCCGGAAGCCGTGATGGCGGCCAAAAAATCGAAGCAAGCGAAGGATCAAGGGGGGGCCAGGCAGGTTGCAGGCGACCCCCTGGAGATCACCGTCCAGGAAGAGGGGCCGATCAAGCGCATCCTCACAATCCAGGTCCCGCCGACTCGCGTGAAGAGCGCCTTCGATCGCGCGTATCAGAGCCTTAGAGGAAGGGCCAAGGTGGCCGGATTTCGTAAGGGAAACGTTCCTCGCAAGATTCTCGAACACAACTATGGGGACCAGGTTAGCGCCGACGTCGTCGAGAGTTTGATCGAGAGTTGCTGCGTGGAGGCGTTGCGCGAAAAGGAAATCGCCGGCGTTGCCAACCCGCAGCTGCTGGGCCACGACTTCGCGGATGGCGATGCGTTGACGTTTCAGGTCCAAGTCGAAGTCAGGCCACACGTCGATCTGAAGACGTACAAGGGCCTCGAGGTCGAGCGGCGTATCGTGCGTGTCGACGAGTCGCATATTGACGACGCGTTGCGCTCGCTTCGCGAACGATATGCGACGCTGGTTACGGAAGAAGATCGTATCAACGTCGCGACCGGTGATGTGGTTGTATTCGATATGGAAGCGTTCAGCCGGGGCGAACGCTTGGAGAACGCGAGCGCGGAAGGCGTGCAGATGGAGGTCGGAGCCGGTCGTTTTCCGGACGAGCTCGAGAATGGCATCGTTGGGGTCACGCGGAGCATTCCCACGTCGATCGACGTCCACTTTCCCGAGGATCATCGAGACTCAGAGCTCGCCGGTAAGCTGGTGCGTTTCCAGGTGACGGTGCGTGAGATCAAGAACAAGATCCTGCCGCCGCTCAACGACGATCTGGCAAGCGAGGTCAACCTCGAGGACTGTGATACGCTCGCGGACCTTCGTAAGAAGATCCGTGAAGACCTAGAGGCCCGCTCGGGTGCCGAGGCAGATCGACGTGCGCGGAACGACCTGCTCAGTCAGCTCGTCGACGCCCACGA
>SPBQ01000076.1 GCA_004525875.1 Myxococcales bacterium | reverse complement strand
GGCCCAGCTTCGCTCGGGCGAGGACGGTGCGCCCATCGGTGGTCGCTTCGAGCGCAGCTATCGATACACCGTCGTCGATACGATCGGCGGCGGCACCAGCGAGATCCAGAAGAACATCATCGCGCGTCGCGGGCTCGGCCTGCCGAGGAACTTCTAGCCGTGAGGCACTGGCAGGCTACGCGTTGCTGACTCCCCCGACACTCCCTCTCGGCGCCCGGCTGGTGAACCACGCCGGGCGGCTGGCCGGCCGTCTAGGCGTCGGCGCCCACTCGCTCGACGAATCCGCGCTGCTCGATCAGGCGAGCCGGAATACCGGGCTGGCCGACTTCGGGCTCGCGACGTTCCTCGAGGGGCTGCGTGCGCTGCTCGATTCTCTGAAGCGCGATGCTCGCCTCACACCGATCGGGCGCATGATCGCGCGTGGCGACATCGTGATGCTGCTCGAGAACCGCCTCGGCATCATCGACTGGCACAAGCGGTATCCCGAGATCGGCGAGCAGCCGATCGAGCGGCCGGTCATCGTCATCGGCATGGCGAGGACCGGCACGACGATTCTTCATCATCTGATCGGCCTGGATCCCGATGCGCGTGTGCCGATGACCTGGGAGTGCGATCGCCCGTGTCCGCCGCCCTGCAGGGCCACCTTCGAGTCCGATCCACGCATCGCTGAGAGTCAGAAGCAGATCGACCGTTCGGAGTCGCTCATCCCCGACTTCAAGAAGATGCACCCGATGGGCGCGCAGCTCTCGCAGGAGTGCGTGCGCATGACGGCCACCGAGTTCGCCAGCATGATCTTCCAGCCGACCTACCGGATCCCTGGCTACAACCGCTGGCTGCATGCGGATTGCGACCTTGCGCACGCCTACCGGATGCATCGCAAGTTCCTCCAGCTGCTGCAGTGGCGATGTCCTGGCAAGCGCTGGTTCCTCAAGACCCCTGGGCACCTGTGGGCGCTGGAGGCCGTGCTCGCGGAGTATCCCGACGCTTGTTTCGTGCAGACCCACCGCGATCCGTTGAAGATCATGTCGTCGCTCACGAGTCTGTGTACGACGCTGCGAGCGATGACCAGCGAGCCGGTCGATCCGCTCGAGATCGCGCATGAATGGTCTGACTACAATGCCAGGGCCTACGACCTGTCGGTCGACGCGCGCCGGAGCGGGTTGATCCCGCCCGAGCGTGTGGTCGACGTGCAGTTCAGAGACTACCTGGCCGATCCCGTCGGCATCGTGCGCAAGATCTACGACAAGTTCGACGTCGAGCTCACGGACCAGGCCGAGCGTCGCATGCGCGCGCATCTCGACTCCAACCCGGTCGACAAGCACGGCAAGCACGTGCACACCTTCGAGGACACTGGACTCGAGCTGACCGAGGAGCGAGAGAAGGTGAGGCGTTACCAGGAGTACTTCGGCGTCGAGTCGGAGGTCTGACAGTGCGCCAGAGTGAAACAGCCGCTGGTTTTGCGGTCTCGGCTGTCTCGTTCTGAGAGAGGTAGCGCGGCCTTCTCGCACCCGTTCCGGCCACGCACAGGGAGTTTTCCGCCCGGGCCCCGGTGGCACCTCGATTGCAAGGGTTCATTGCATACGCCGACACGGCGAATCATGAAACGGAAACAGCAAGGAGACGAGCACGATGAACACGATCAAGAATTTCTGGAACGACGAGCAGGGCGCTTCGATGGCTGAGTACGCGATGCTACTGGCGCTGATCGCGGTGGCGACAATCGGCGCGGTGACGACGCTGCGCGATCAGATCGTCGCGGTCTTCGAGGCTTCGGCTTCAACGCTCGGGAGCGCTTCCTGAGGCGCGCCAGGCGAACGGTCTCGCGGTAGCGGTCGCGTCGACAGTCCCGACGACGCAACCCTCCCGCAGACCGGCAGAAACTTCGTGACCCGGGCGGCTGTCCCTCCGGCCCGGATCACGAGCCGCGAGAGACCGAGGCTCGCCGGCAACATCCGGCGGGCCTCGGTTTCGTTTTGACGCGCGGCCGCCGCGCGGATCCCGATTGCCGCGGTTCTAGCCCGCCGCGCGAGCGTGGCGGAGCTCACCGAGCTCCCGCGCCCAGGTGACGTTCTCGCGCGCGACGCGCGCGGGATTTCCCACCACGCAGCAGTTCTCCGGAATTTCCCCGGTCACTACGCTGCACGTGCCGACGATCGAACCGCTGCCGATGATCGAGCCCTTGAGAATGACCGTCCGGTAGCAGAGCCACACGTGGTCGCCGATCGAAACGTCACGTCCGTGATTGATGCGCGCGCCCGTTTCGATATCGATGATGGGGTGTGTATCGCTGACGGCGATGTAGATGTCTGCCGCCAGCTGGCAGTCCTTGCCGAGTCGGATCGCTCGCGGTTCGTGGAGCGCGGCCTGCATCGCCACGCAGGTCGTGCAGTCCCCGACCTCGAACAACCCGCCGGTCGTGTCGAAGTCTACCCGCATGTGGGCCTTCACGCGCGATCCCAGACGGAGGGTGTTCCTCTCGCCGACGATCTGCAGGCTCGAGTCGTAGAGCTCGTTGTGGTGACCGGCCTCGATCCTGTTGCGGTTGCCGAGGATGGCGATCTCAGGCGCTCGCGTGTCACGCTGCAGCAGGAACGGTCGCAGGCTCTCGATCGCAGGTTCCTCGATCTCGGCCGGGCCGGTCGCCAGCCGGATCAGGTTGCCATCGCCCTTGATGTGAATCCGGGGGCCACGCAGATCGATCAGGGGCCCGATCTCTACGATGTTGTCGTTGCCTCGGATGGAGAGCTCGGCCCCGTCGTTGAAACGGTCGGGATCGAGGCGGCAAACGTTTCCACGTCCGTGGTCGTTGATGGTGATCGGCATATCGTCCTTGAGCCCTGATGGGCTCGAGCCGCCGGCTTTCCGTCGGCTCGAAGCAGTGCTGGAACGGAGCGAGTGCCAGACGCGCGCCGCCGGAGCAAGATCTCGCCCGGTCGCTCCCGGCACCGGCGGACACGGCCGGGATGGCTACCGGTAGTGGCAGTAGGCGCAGGTGTTGTTCGACACGCCGAGCAACGGCGGGTCGTTGGCCGGGTCGGCGTCCTGGTAGAGCGCCACTCGCGCATCCACGTTATCGAGTCGGTCCTGTGCCGCCGCCAGGAACTCGGGGCGCCAGCCGTTGGCGGTGCCGAAGGTGACGGCCGTCTCATAATTCAAGCGCGCGCTCTCGACGCGATCTCCCTTGGCGAAGATGTCGCCGAAGAACAGGAACGTACCGGCCAGGTTGTGCGGCGCCAGCCCCTCGTTGAAGCAGATCTCGCCCTGGTCTCCGCACTGCGTTGCCGCCTCGGGAAGTACTCGTCGATGAGCTGGACGACCGCCTGGTACTCCGGGTCGGTGCCGCGAAAAATCGGCGGTATCGGGCCGAGAGGGATGAAGGTATTGAACAGCGGGTTGAGCGCCGTGGCGAAGTCCATCTCCTGCGAGCCTTGGGCGATCAGTGTCGGGTCGTTGCGCAGGACGCCGAGCGTGTAGCGCGCGGTCGCCGCGAAGCCGGGAGCCCGTGTATCGCCCCGCGACCCGTCCCATAGCGAGGGGAGGGCCTGCTCGAAGTCTTCGAGCGCTTCCTCCACGAGCATGGCCTGGGCCGGCGTGGCCTCGGGATAGTACGTCGTCTCGCGGCCGAACCGGTTGAGCCGCATCAATCCCTGCAGGAAGAAGGAACGCGCATCGCTCGGGTCCTTCCCCGTCGCTGTGCCCAACAGCACCATCGTCTCTTCGGCGCGATCCTCGATCCCCCAGAGTGTGTCCCAGAAAGCGGCCTCGCCCTCGTCGGCCTCCTTCGAGAGCTTTCGGGTCTGGATCTTTGATGCATCGTTGCGACGGAAGCTGTGCATGCGCACGAGGTAGCGCACGGTGCCCACGTCGAGCCCGAGTTGAGCGAAGCCCACCGGGCCGGGCACGGGGAGATAGCCCGGTGTGGCGGCCTTCACCTTGAGGCGCTTGGAGGAGTAGCGGATCTTCGTCACACCGCCCGCCGCGCCTGTGCGATCGCGGTACGCGTAGCCGTTCGCGGTCGCTTTCCAGTTCCCGCACGGCAGCTCGGCGCGGTCGCCGCCGACCATCAGTGAATCGGCCGATGTATAGAAGCGAATCTGGATCGCCGAGCTCGACGGGCACTGAGTCGGGTCCTCGAGAGTTGCCAGCCCGCGGTCGCGACCGACGCGGATGTTTGCGCGTCCGCTCCCCTTGGTTACGTCGGAGACGAACTTCGAGCGCCGGCCGGCGGTCAGCAGCGTGAACTCCGCTGCTGCTGCGGCGTTCGCGAAAAACATGAAGGCCGCGACTGCGGCGGCGCATATGAGGGGTCTTCGCCTATTCATCTCCAAGACATTTCTCGTTTCGCGGCGTCCAGTCAAAGCATTCTTGCGCCGGTCGAACGCCGCGAGCCGCCGACGGCGTGGCGCACGGTCCCTATCGGCCTGGTGGTGCGCATCGCCGGCGCGCTGTCGAGGGCGGCGCAAGGGGGAACCCCCGCTCCTCAGTGGCTGCGGGGAATGGGTCGGAAGGTGGTCGGACAGATCTGTGGGATCTCCGCGCTCACGCGCGCGATCTCCTCGAGCACTTCGGATGGCAGTCGATCCTGCGTGGACTCGAACACGACGCGTTCTTCGAAGCGGATGTGCTCGTCGAGCAGCGGCCCGAGCGCCGTCCATCCGGCGCTGTCGGGCAGCGGGTCGGCGATCATCGCTCGCAGTCTGCGGTGCTCATCGCGGATCCGATAGGTCATCCGGCTCGTTTCGGGCTCTCCAATCGCATCGAGGGCCGGCAGCAGAAGTGCTTCCTCGACATCGAAGTGGGGGAGGATCGCGAGGCGGAAGAACTCGAGCACGCCGGCCCAGAACTCGACCGGGTCGGCGTCGTGTTGCCCCCCGGCCAGGCGCCGGCAGCGAAGCGCGATCACCAGTGCGTTATGGTGGTCCTCGGACAGCGAGCGAAGCTCTTCCCTGCGCTTCAACGGCGACATCGAAGCGGCTCAGCGCGGCGCGAACACCGTTGCATTCCGGCTCGGCTCGGAGCGCGCTCGGTTGCGCGGAAGATGTTCGACATGCGTTGTTCGGTCTCCTCGATTCGCTGTTCGGCACGGACTCTCGGTCCGGCACTCCCGAGCTCGGATTGTGCGCGACGATCGCAGCGGGTTCCAGCGCGTCAGCGAGTCCGGCCGATTCGAGCCCCGCGAGTCCGTTCGTGCCACTGAGCGTGCCGAGCAGCCCTGCTCCGCGAAAGCGACGGTGTCCCGGAAGCGTTCGCCGGAGCTGCTGCAAGAGCTCGGTACCATCGACCGATCGTCGGCGTACGGTCCGCGCTGCCGTTTGACCCGCTCTTACCGCACGTCTACCCATCGCAGTATGGATCTGCAGCGCCGCACGCTGGACGCGCTGGACTGGCCCTACGTCCTTGACGCGCTGGCCGAGCAAACGCGCACCGAGGCCGGAGCGTGGGCGGCGCGCAACCTCGAGCCGGCCGGTGGCCTGACGTGGGTACGCGCCGTGATGGACGCGGTCGATGAGGCCGCGGTGCTACGCGACGGCGAGGCCGGATCGGTTCGTGTCGGTGGCGTCGAGGACATCTCCGCCCACGTGCGTCGCGCCGCGCGCGGTCTATCGCTCGACAAGGCGGAGCTGCGAAACGTCGGCAGCACGATCACTGCGCTCGCCGAGTTGCGCGAGTACCTCGACCGCCACGCCGCGATCGCGCCCACGCTGGCCGAGTGGGGCGAGCAGATTGCCATCGACGCGCCGCTGCGCACGCGGCTCGCGCGTGCGTTCGACACGCGCGGGGAGCTGTCGGAGACGGCGTACCCGGTTCTCGGCGAGTTGCGCCGCAAGATCGCTGCTCTCGAACGGCGCGCCCGCGCGCTTCTCGAGGAGCTACTCGGCGGCGACACGCTGGCTGACTATCTTCAAGACAGCTACGTGACCGTGCGTTCCGACCGCCTGGTGATCCCGGTGAAGGCGCAGGCGAAGAATCTCGACATCGGGATTGTTCACGACGCCTCGCGCAGCGGCCAGACGGTCTACATCGAGCCGCGCCAGGTCGTTCCGGTGAACAACGAGCGACGCGTGGCCGAGGCGGAGCTCGCCGCCGAGGAGCGGCGTATCCTCCAGGAGCTGTCGAAGGAGGTCGGCCGTCACGCCTATGCGTTGTACGCCGCGCTGGAAGCGGCGACCCAGATCGATCTCGCCGCCGCACGCGCGGATCTGGCGCGGCGGCTCGGCGCGACACGCCCGCAGGTCGGTGAGGACGGCTGTATCGAGCTGCGCGCCGCGCGCCATCCCGTGCTACTGATCGACGGCGTCGGTGTGGTTCCGAACGATCTCACGCTCACGGGGACACATCCCGTCCTCGTTCTCACCGGCCCCAACGCCGGCGGCAAGACGATCGCACTGAAGACGCTCGGCCTTGCCGCCCAGCTGGTGCGCGTGGGCTGCTTCGTGCCGGCCGCCGAGGGCTCGCGCGTCGACTATTTCGAGGAAGTCCTCGCCGACATCGGCGACCAGCAGAGCGTCCACGGCGGGCTGTCGAGCTTCTCCGGTCATCTCACGTGCCTGTACCAGATGTACCTCCTCGCCGATCGAGGCAGCTTGCTGCTGCTCGACGAGCTCGCCTCCGGAACGGATCCGACCCAGGGCGGTGCGCTGGCTCGCGCGCTGGTCGAGCGCTTCGCCGACGCCGGCGCCCGCGTGGTAACGACGACGCACTACGCGCAGGTCAAGGCGATGGGCGTGTCGGACTCGCGCGTGGCCGTTGCAGCGATGGAGTATCTGGACGACCGACCGACTTATCGTGTGATCGAGGGCATGGCTGGCGAGAGCCACGCGCTCTCGGTGGCGGCCCACGTCGGCTTCGACACGGCGATCATCGATCGTGCGAGGGCGCTGATGGACGAGGGCGAGCGCGCGCTGCACGACGCGCTCGCCAGCCTGGAGCAGGAGCAGGCTCATTCGCAGGAGCTCACGCGACGCCTTGAGGACGCCGCCCGCACGCTCGACGCGCGGGAATCGAAGCTGCTCGCGCGCGAGCAGAAGATCCGCGAGCGGGCTGGCGCGCTCGAGGAGGAGGCCGCGGCCTCTTTCCTGGAGCGGGTGCGCAAGGCGGACCGCGAGATTGCGCGTGTCGTGGCGAACCTCCAGCGCAACCCGACGTCGCGCCGCGCCGCCGACGCGCGCCGCGCGTTGGCAGACGAACGGACGGCCGCGCTCGCGCCCACCACGCCTTTCTCATCGGTCGTGGGAGCAGGGGGCATCGCACGCGCGAGCGCGCTCGCAGCGGGCGACTCGCAGGGCATCGCAGACAGTGCGTCGAGGCCACCTGCGCCACCGGCTGAGGGTGAGCGCGTCCGCGTGACGAGGATGGGGATCACGGGCGAGGTCGTTCGCGTACGCGACGACGAGCTCGAGATCCGCACCGGCAACCTGACGATCCGCGTCGCGGCGGCCGACGTCGTGCGCGTGGAGGCCGCCGGCGCGATCGCGGTTCGCGCCGGCTCGCCATCGACTCGTAGTAAGCCGAGCGGTCGATCGCGGCACGCTGCCGCCGACGGCGAGCATTCTGCGCGGGCCGCGGACGGGCGTGCCGTCCGAATCGATTCCAACACGATTGATCTGCGTGGTGAGCGTGTCTACGAAGGGCTGCGCAAGCTGGAGAGCTTTCTCGACTCGGCGATCGTGGACGGCCACGACTCGATCTTCGTTTTGCACGGACACGGTACCGGTGCGATGAAACAGGCGGTGCGAACGGCGCTCGCCGGTTCTCACTACGTCGCTGACTACGGTCCGGCCGACGAGGACCAGGGCGGCGACGCGTTCACCGTCGCCACGCTCCGCTGAACGCGGAGCCGAGGAGGGATCCGATGACCGCAGTGACGATCGACCGCTGGCACGCGATGCTCGAGTCGCGTGACCTCACGGCCCTCGACGAGATCCTCGCCACTGACGCCGTGTTTCACTCTCCGATCGTCCACGCGCCGCAGGAAGGGAAAGAGATCACGAAGTTCTACCTCGAGGCCGCGTTCCACGTGCTCTTCGACGCGGGCTTCCGCTATGTGCGGGAGGTGATCTCCGAGACCGATGCGGTCCTCGAGTTCACCGCCGAAATCGACGGCATCCACATTAACGGTGTCGACATGATCCATTGGAACGCCGACGGTCGCATCGACGAATTCAAGGTGATGATCCGGCCATTGAAGGCGGTGAATCTCCTGCATCGTATGATGGGGGCGATGCTCGAACAGATAAAACCCCGCTGACGGCCGCGGTGCCTGCGACGGTTCCGTCGTCGCCGACCAGCCGCGGAGGCGGCGTAATACGATGTAATGGGTAGCTCGCAAAGCGAGCTACCCGGTCGGTACGAACATCGGCAGTGTGATCTCGTCCGACATGCGCCGAAACGCCACGCGTACGGGCAGCCCGACGCGCACGTCGGCCGGGTCGCAGCCGACGACGTTGGTGAGCATGTGCCAGCCTTCCTCGAGCTCGACGATGGCGACGACGTAGGG
>SPBQ01000339.1 GCA_004525875.1 Myxococcales bacterium | reverse complement strand
TCCCGAGAGGGAGGCGCACATCCGCTTCCGTCTCGGACTGCTGCTCGCGCGCAGCGGGGACCGCAACCAGGCGTTGCTCGAGCTCAGGCGCGCAGAAGAGCTCGATCCTGACGACAAGCGGGTCGCGCAAGCGATCGCGGATCTCGGGGACTGACGTGTCGGGTCCGCATCCCGGTCCTCTGCGCAACGTGCCTGCCGTCGCTCGCGCAGCGGCGGCGGCCCTGCTCACAGTGTTCGTTCTCCAGGCCTCGTGGGCGGCACGCCGCGACTCCGTGACGATCGACGAGTTCGTCCACCTGCCACTCGGTCTCCACAATCTTTATACGGGTGATTTCCGGGTCGATCCCATCAACCCGCCGCTATCGCGAATGATCGCCGCCGCGCCCTTGCTGCTCGACCCCCCCTCGTTCGCGCCCGATCCTGCCGCCGGCCACTGGGGGATGGGGTACGACCTGATGAAGCGAAACGTCGAACGCTACCAGGAGATCTTCTATTCCGCCCGGATGATGATCGTTGCCGTTGGCTGCCTGCTCGGCTTGATCGTCTTCGTCTGGGCAACGTCGCTGTACGGCTGGCAGGCGGGGTTGGTCGCGCTCGCGCTGTTCTGCTTTTCGCCGAGCATGCTCGCTCACACGCACCTGGTGACACTCGATCTATGCGGGGCATGCGGTTTCGCGGCCACGGCCTGGGCCGTGTGGGCACTTCTGGACAGACCGTCGCGGGTCCGCGCGTCCATCGTCGGCGCGACGGTCGGCGTCGCGACGCTGCTCAAGCTGTCCGGCTTCGTGCTGGGCGCCGTCGTCGTGACCGGCGTGGTCATCCGTGCGATCCGCGAAAGTCGTCATGGTCCTTCGCCTGCGACCTGGTTCGGAATGCTCGTGATTGCCGGTCTCACCGCGCTCGTCGTTCTCAACGTCGGTTACGGCTTCGAGGGCACCTTCGCATCGCTCGCCGATGCGACGCTCGACGAGCGCGGTCGGCTGGCCGCGCTCGTCGCCGCCGTGCCCTGGCTCCGGCTGCCGGTTCCGCTGCCTCTCGTCAACGGTATCGACATGGTGCTCAATGTTGGCAAGCAGGCCGATCCATCCTACTTCCTCGCCGGCGAGCTGTCGGCCGACGGCTGGTGGTACTACCACCTCGCAGCGTTCGCGCCGAAGACGCCGATCCCGCTCCTGCTAGCCTGCGCCGGTGCAATGCTCGCGTGGGCGGCGGGTCGAGGGCCCGGCCGGCGCGAGTACTGCCTGTACGTTCCGGTGCTGATCGTGTTCGCCTCGAACTCCCTGTTCAACTCGTTGCAGATCGGCGTGCGCCACGTCCTGCCCGTCTACCCGTTGCTCTTCGTGGGCGTCTCGCCCTGGGTCGCTCGCGGCCTGACCTGGGCGGCGGCGGGTATGCGGATGCGGCGCGCGTCTCGTGTCCGCGCCGTCGCTGCTGGTGTAACGGTGGTCGGGCTCCTGTGGTACGTCGCGGGGACCCTGTGGGTCGGCCCCCGCTACCTTCAGTACTTCAACGAAGCCGCCGGCGGCGCAGCTGGCGGGCACCAGATGTTGGTCGACTCCAACATCGATTGGGGTCAGGACCTGATCCGCCTCTCGGAGTACATGGAACGGGAGTCGATCGATCTCGTGAATCTGGCCTACTTCGGCCGTGTCCATCCGTCGGTCTACGGCGTTCGCTTCGTTCCTCTCGAGCGCGGACGTTCGCACGGGAAGACGGTCGTCTCGGCTTCCTTTCTCATGGGTCGACCGTACTTCTGGTACGACGGGGACCGGATGAGATGGATGAAGTCCGGAACGTACTCCTGGTTGCAGGAGCTCGAGCCGGTGGACCGCGTCGGATCGATGTTCGTCTACGATCTACCCTGAGCCCGCCGCCAGACACGCGTCACGGGACGCGTGCAATCGCAGCCAGCGACAGCCCGAACGGCAGGCCGCTGCGCGCGGCGATCGCCGCCTCCGCGCGATAGACCGCGAGCATCGCCGAGTTGAGAGGACGCGGAAGCGAGAACGCGTCCTGCCTGTCGCTCTCGGCGCCGAGCCATCGCCGTGACAGCCGGACCACCGCCGCTGGAACCAGAATGGTCGCACCGGCCCAGCCGAGGTACTCGGCCTCGAGGCCGGCTGCCGACAGCGTGCGTGCAAGTCCGCGACGCGTGTAGCGCCGCTTGTGCTCGAGGATCTCGTCGTGACCGCACCACAACGAGGGCCACGCGGGTACGTGGATCGCCACCGCGCCGCCGGGCCGGAGCACTCGGGCGATGTCGCGCAGCATGGCCTCGTCGTCGTCGACGTGCTCGATGATGTCGAGCGCGAGCACGAGATCTAAGCTTTCGTCGGCGAATGGGATGGCCGTCGCATCGGCGACGACCGCGGTTCGTACGCCGCGCTCGCGCGCGTACGCGATCGCGATCCGGCTGCGGTCGCTCGCGCAGATCCAGCCGTCGCGGCCGAAGTCCATCGCGGCCGCCCCGGTCCCCGCACCGATGTCCAGAATGCGCAGATCCGAGCGCGCGAGCCGATCGGCGAGGAGGCGTCGGAACAGCAGGCGCTTGCCCGCGTACCACCAGTGGTTGACCTCCATGGTGTGCATCTCGGTGAGCTCGCGGTTCTGCATCGATCGTCCTTCGCTAGCGCGGGCGGCGGCCATCCGCGTCAGTTGCTTTTCCTCGGCCGCGCACGGTTAAGTGGCGTGCGCGACGCCGTCGTTCACGCGGACCCCGCTCAGCTGCCGCAGTCCGACATGTTAGCGTAACCGGGCTTCATGAGACGACCGGACAGGATCGATGACGCGCCATCCGGCAGTGACCGCCTCACCCGGCTGGTGCGAATCTCGCTCATCACGATCGTGCAGTTCGCGCTGGAGTGGCGCCTGATGGACCCCGGCCGTATTGCCACCGCCCCCGAGCTGCGGCCGATGCCCTGGGCCATTCTCGCACTGCTGGTGCCCACGGCGCTCGGTGTGTGGGCGTTCGAGCTCGCCACGCGCGAGCGCGCGGGCTTCAAGGCGGATTTCCTCTGGGGAGTGCTGGTGGCCTCGCTGGCCTACGTCGGCGCGCTACTGGCCCTGCGCTGAGACGCGCGCGGGCTACTCGCCGAGCTCGTCGACGTTGACGCCGAGCCGCCGCGCGACGTTGCGGCGGTAGCGAACCTGCAGCTCGCGGGTGAGCTCGCCGGGCCGCCCGTCCGCGATGCGCCGTCGCCCCACCCTGAGAATCGGAACAACCTCGATCGTCGACGACGTCAGGAACATCTCATCGGCCTCGAACAGGTCGTTCTCGCACAAGCGCCGCTCCACGAGCGGCGCGACGGGAGTCGCCACCTTTGCAACCAGCGCGCGCGTGACCCCGGGAAGAATGCCGTCGGCCACCGGCGTGGTCAGTAGCTTGCCGTTCTTCACGATGAAGAAGTTGCTCGTTGTTCCTTCGAGCACGGTCGTGTCGGCGAGCCGGTACAGCGACTCGAAGCACCCGCGCTTGCGCGCCTCGAGCTTGCCGACCACTGCGGGTAGGTAGTTGAGGGTCTTCAGACGGCGGAAGTTCGCGTTCACGCCGGATCCGAAGTCCATCAAATGTACACCCACGCCGTGCTCTCGCGCTTGAGCCAGGCCGGGCTCGAGTGGACGAAACAGCATCAGCTGCGTGGGCCGGCGCACGTCGGTCGGGACGAGATTCACCTCGCCGGCGCCCGCCGTGATCGTCAGCCGGATCGCTCCGCCACCGCCGAGCATGCGGTTGCGTCGCGCGAGCTCGAGCGTGCGACCTTCCCAGTCCGCGCGCGGGTCGAACGGGATCTTGAGAATGCGAGCGGATTTCGCCATGCGCGCCAGATGCTCGCGCAGGGCGAACGGATGGCCGCAGTACGTCCGCCAGGTCTCGAACAGCCCCTCGC
>SPBQ01000152.1 GCA_004525875.1 Myxococcales bacterium | reverse complement strand
CGCTTGCATGTTCGACCGTGCATCGTAAATTTTAGCGATGGTCGACCGAAACCGCCCCCGTCGAAGCATCCTTTATATGCCCGGCTCCAACGCACGCGCGCTGGAGAAGGCGAAGACTCTTCCGGCCGACGGCCTGATACTGGATCTAGAAGACGCGGTCTCACCCGACGCGAAGGACATTGCCCGCGAACAGGTCTGCGCCGCCGCGAGCTCGGGCGAGTACGGTCACCGCGAGATCGCGATCCGCATCAATGGGCTCGACACTCCCTGGGGTCACGACGATCTCAAGGCGGCAGCGGCGGCCCGGCCGCACGCCATCCTCGTGCCCAAGATCGACGGGCCCAGCATGATCCGCCAGATCGACTCGATGCTCGGATCCCTCGGCGCGGCCGACAGCGTGCGCCTTTGGGCCATGCTCGAGACCCCCCGCGGGCTCTTGCACGCCGAGGAGATCGCCGGCGCGAGCAAGCGGCTCGAAGTACTGGTGATGGGCACCAACGACATCGCCAAGGAGCTCAAGGCCGCGCACCGGTCGGGCCGCGGCCCCCTGCTCACGAGCCTCGGACTTTGCCTTCTGGCCGCCCGCGCCCACAGCCTGGTGATCCTCGATGGCGTCTACAACGACATCAACAACGCGGAGGGATTCGAGACCGAATGTCGCCAGGGGGCCCAGATGGGATTCGACGGCAAGACACTCATCCACCCTACCCAGGTCGAGCCCTGCAACCGCGTGTTCTCGCCGACCGATGAGGAGATCGAGAACGCGCACAGGATCATCGCGGCGTTCAAGCAGGCCGAGGCCGAGGGCAAGTACGTCGCCACGGTCGACGGCCGCATGATCGAGAACCTGCACGTCGAGAACGCGAAGGGCGTCGTGGCGATGGCAAAGGCCATCGCTTCGCGGTCGTGAGCGCGCAGCGGCCCGACACCACGCGCGAGCGACGAGCGGGCGGCGCCCGTGTGCGAAAAGAACCGACGGCGTATAGGATGACCGGATCCGCCGAGCCCTAGATCGAGAACAGAGACAGGAGCAACCATGCGCAGCGCGAAAGATTTCTTCCGGCCCCTGGCCATCGGCGCACCGACGCCAGTGCGCGAGATCCCGTTCCGGCCGTCGCGGATGATTCATTTCTTCGACCCCAGCAACCCGAAGATGGCGGCCAAGGTGCCGGACATTGCGAAGAAGGTGGACGTGGTGCTCGGCAACCTCGAGGACGCCGTCCAGGCCAGCAACAAGGTCGCCGCACGTGAAGGCCTCGTGAGCATCGCGCGCGACACCGACTTCGGCGACACGCAGCTGTGGACGCGCGTGAACAGTCTCGACTCGCCGTGGGCGCTCGATGATCTGACACGACTGGTCACCGAGATCGGCGACAAGCTCGACGTGATCATGGTGCCGAAGGTCGAGGGCGCATGGGACATCCATTACGTCGACCGCCTGCTCGCCCAGCTCGAGGCCAAGGCCGCGCTGACCCGTCCACTGCTCGTCCACGCCATCCTCGAGACCGCCACCGGCGTGGCCAACGTCGAGGAGATCTGCGCGGCGAGCCCGCGCATGCAGGGCCTGTCGCTCGGCCCGGCCGACCTGGCCGCCTCGCGTCGCATGAAGACCACGCGCGTGGGCGGCGGCCACCCGGGTTACATCGTGCGCGCGGATCCCGACCCCAGCGACGAGGACGCACCTCGCGCGACGGCTCAGCAGGACCTCTGGCACTACACGATGGCGCGCATGGTCGACGCCTGTAACGCGAACGGGATCCTGCCCTACTACGGCCCCTTCGGCGACATCAAGGACACGGTCGCCTGCGAGGATCAGTTCCGAAACGCGTTCCTCATGGGCTGCGTGGGCGCATGGTCGCTGCATCCGGTGCAGATCGACATCGCCAGGAAAGTCTTCAGCCCACCTGTCGAGGAGGTGCTGTGGGCGAAGAAGGTGATCGAGGCGATGGGCGACGGCAGCGGCGCCGTGATGATCGACGGCAAGATGCAGGACGACGCAACCTACAAGCAGTGCAAGGTCATGGTCGAGCTGGCACGCGTACTCGCCGGCAAGGACGCCGATCTCAAGGACGCCTACGGATTCTGACTACCTGCGTCCCAGGCACGGACGCCGCGCCGCCGCCCGCGGGGTCTTGCGACACGCGGGAATAGCGGCAATAAACCACCCCGTTCTCCGAACTCCCCCGAAGCCGCTACTGACGGCGGCGCCGGGGTGCACCACATCGACCGCCGGGCGAACAGATTCACGGAATCAGCGGGGATCCACAGATATGCGACTCTACGAATTCGAAGCGAAGCAACTCCTGGCCAAGCGCGGGATTCCCGTTCCGAAGGGCAATGTGGTGAAGACGTCGGCCGATGCCGAGCGCGTCGCCTCCGAGCTGGGCGGCACCGTCGCTGTCAAGGCACAGGTTCTATCTCCGGCTCTCCTGAAGGACGGCGCGGTCCGCACCGCCGCGAGCCCCGCCGCGGCTGGGGCCGCGGCCGCCGAGCTCCTCGAGCTCGATGACGGCGGACGCAAGCCGAACGGCGTTCTCGTGGAGGCGCGCCCCGCAGCCGAGGCCGAGCTCAGCCTGGCCGTGACCTATGACGGGACCGCCAAGCCGCCCGTCATGATCGCCAGCACGATGCCCGGCAACCTCGACGACATCGCCGACGAAACGCCGGACGCCGTCGTCCGCCGGCACTTCTCGGCGCTGTTCCCGTTCTCGCCGTACACGGCCAAGGAGCTGGTCGCCTCGCTAGGGCTGACCGGCGGCGAGCTCAACCGCCTGAGCGGTTTCGTCTCCCGGCTGGCGCAGCCCTTCCTCGACTACGACCTCACCCAGATCGACCTCTACTCGGTCGCGAGGATGGCCGACGGCAGCCTGGTGGCCCAGGACTGCTACGCGGACATGGAAGGCGAGGCGCGGCCGCGGCAGAAAGCCGTGCTCGCCGAGCTCGGTGTTGCCGAGGGCGACCCGCGCGCGGTCCGCGAGCCGACGCAGTGCGAGCTCGACGGCCAGAAGATCGACGACGACGACCCGCGTGGCATCGTCGGCCCGGTGGTCGAGTTCGACGGCAACATCGGCCTGGTGATCGGCGCCGGCGGCGGATCGCTCACCTTGACCGACGCGGTACGCAAGCACGGCGGCAAGCCCGCCAACTATGCGGCCATCGGCGGCAACCCGAGCGTCGGCAAGGCGGTGGCGCTCACCAAGCTGGTGCTCTCCAAGCCCGGCGTCGAGAAGATCGCCGTGATGTCGAACGTGGTCTCGAACACGCGTGCGGACCTCGTCGCTCGCGGCGTCATCAAGGGCGTGCTCGAGCTCGGTTTCGACCCGAAAGACAAGATCGTGATCTTCCGGGTGCCAGGCGCCTGGGAGGCCGATGCCGCGAAGATCCTCGAGAAGTACGGCATCGAGTACTGCGACCGAACCGTGTCGATCAGCGAGGCCGCGCGTCGCGCGGTCGAGAAGATCGGCAGCTGAGGGGACGGAGGTAACTGGCATGTCGGTCATCGTTCACAAGGATTTCCAGTTCATCGTGCAGGGTATCACCGGCCGCGAGGCCCTGAACTTCACGCGCGAGTGCCTCGAGTACGGTTCCAAGATCGTGGGCGGCGTAACGCCCGGCAAGGGTGGCCGCGAGGTCTACGGCGTGCCGGTCTACAACACGGTCCGCGAGATCACGAAGGAGCACCGTGTCGACGGCGCCGTGATCACCGTCCCGCTGCAGTTCGCGCCCGACGCCGCGTTCGAGGCGATCGACGCCGGCGTGAAGGAGCTCATCATCATCACGGAGGGCATTCCCCGCAAAGACGCGTCCCAGATCGTGGAGTACGCGAAGCTGCACGGCGCACGCGTGATCGGACCGAACTGCCTGGGACTCATCGCGCCCGACGTCTGTCGCTTCGGTAGCCTCGGCGGCCCGGCCGTGGACTGTCGCAAGGCGTTCAAACCCGGCATCGTCGGCGTGATGTCGCGCTCCGGTGGCATGACGACCGAGATCTGCAACGCGCTCACCGGGGCCGGTCTCGGCGAGAGCACCGCGATCTCGATCGGTGGCGACCCCGTGATCGGATCGACCTACGCTGAGCTCATGCCGCTGTTCGAGGCCGACGAGGAAACCAAGGCCGTCGTCATCTACTCGGAGCCCGGCGGATCCGCGGAGGCGGAGCTCGCGAAATGGGCCCAGGAGAACAACAGCCGGCTGCCGATCGTCGCGTTCGTCGCCGGTCGCTTCATGGACGACATGCCGGGGATGAGCTTCGGCCATGCCGGCACGGTGGTGAACAAGAAGGTCGATTCGCCCGCCGACAAGATCCGACGGATGCGTGAGGCCGGCATCTCGGTCGCCGAGGAGATCGGTGACATTCCGAACCTCGTCAAAGAGCGCCTGGCCGGCGCGGGAGCGTAACGATGGCGATGTTCATCCGAGTCGATGTCGACGACGACGTGGTCCGCAAGACCAACGGCCTGGCAGCCAGACTGATCGAGGTCTGTCCCGTGAACATCTTCAAGGCCGGCGCCGACGCGAGCTCGGTGGTCGTCGTCGAGGACAACGTCGACGAGTGCACGTTGTGCGACCTGTGCATGCAGGCGTGCGCCGACGGCGTCAAGGTCGTGAAGCTGTACGAGTCGTAGCCACGGCCGGGCCGCGCGTCGCGGAGAACCGAGTGAACGCAACTCCGGCCCGTTACCGTTCAATCGCCTACCAGCCACGCCACCGCCTGGGGAACCGCGACTTCAAGCTCAGCTTCGAGCCCATGGCAGGGCGGTGAACCGCAACGCTCTCGATCGCTGGCCCGAAGCGCAACCGGTCGGCCTGCTGATGCTGACGGGCGCCGAAGATCGAGCGCTCTCGGAAATGATCGCTGCCGATCCCCGCGCCATCCCCTTCTGGTCCGCCACCAGCGAGAACATGTTGGTGGGGCCGATGCTGGACGCCCCGTTCGAGCGCATGCACATGATCGAAGTCGCGAACGCCGCGGACGCGAGAGCACTGGTAGCCGACCTCGAGCATCTCGCGCAGGGAACGCCATCGAGCCTCCTGATCGCCAAGCCGATCCCGAAGCGTGTGAAGCGAGTGCTCGCTGCTGCCAGCTTCCTCCTCCACAAGCTCCCGGCTCCAAGCCTCGCGGCAGCGCTGCTGGACTTCCCTCATGCGCTCGGTGACGCGAACCCCACGGCCGAGCAGCTCCAACGTTTCACCGAGGAGAGGATGGACACGCCCATCCTCGTTCTGAACCTGAACCTCCACAAGAACATGGGCGTCCATCCCGAGACCGGTCGGCCCGCGCCGGGCCGCGAGCTGGCCAACGTCTACTTCCGGCGCGGCATCAGCACCTTCAGCCGGCTCGGCGCACGAATGGTCTGGGCGGGGAGCTGCCAGGGCGCCCGGACCGACGGCATCGAGACCGGGGAGTGGGACCAGATCGGTCTCGTGCTCTACCCTTCGCGCCAGGCGTTCGCAGATCTGTTGCGTGTTCCGAAGTACGCCGCCAGTGCGCCCTTCCGCGACGCCGGGCTCGAGCGTTCGTGGGTGGTTCAGTGCCGGGTGACGGCGTCGAGCGTTGCGTGCGACGTGGCGACGTCATTCACCCGTAGGCAAAGAGCCGAGCGGCTCGACGGTTGAGCCCGATGCTCGGTCCCGATGATCTCGTACTCTGCTCCGGCACCCTGATGCAGCGGGGCTTGCGCGCTCTGTGCGAGGCGGGCGCGGCCGGCGGCTTCGCCGCTATCACCCTGTGGCCCGAGGACGTGGCGCGGGCGCGCGCCGAGGGCCTGTCGGAATCGGATCAGCGCGCGATGCTCCGCGACGCCGGTCTCGTGGTCGCCGATCTCGACCCCCTGCTCCAGTGGCTGCCGGGCGAGGGGATGCCGGAGGGCATCGGCGCGAGTGAAGACGTCTTCTACGCGATCGCTGATTCGCTGGGGGCCCGGTCGATCAATCTCGCCCAGCCGTTCGGGAACGCGATCGAAATCGATATTGCGGCCGAGTGCCTCGCGGGCGTGTGCGAGCGCGCGGCTGCCCACGGGCTGCTGGTGACGCTCGAGTACCTGCCGTTGTCCGGCATCCCGGACGCCGCAACGGCGCTCGCGATCGTCGAAGCAGCCGGTCACCCCAACGCCACATTGCTGTTCG
>SPBQ01000089.1 GCA_004525875.1 Myxococcales bacterium | reverse complement strand
CTGCCCGGCTGCTACGAAGCGATCGGCACGAAGCAGAAGCCCTACACCACGCTCCTCACGACCGGCTGCATCCTGCGCGACGGCGAGACCACAACGTCGCCGCGGGTGATCGACCGCGTCGGTCCGGTGGCAGTCGTCCCGATGCACGCCGTGTGGGAGACTGCCCATGGCGGTGCCGGACTCAACCTCGCCAACGAGGATGGTGCGCGCAGCTACGGCGAGTACATCGACGAGATTGCCGCCCGGCGCGGGTCGCCGGCCGACCGGCGTTACCTCGACGTTCACGAAGGTCACATGATCTACCTGAAACCGGGCGAGGAGCAGTTCGTGAACGAGGATTTGATATCGATCACGCTTACCGGCCACGCCGACGAGGTGCTCGAACGCGTGCGCGCGCTGCGCGATGCGGGCGTCGACAACCTCGCGCTCCAGGTGGTGGGCGAAACCGGCCGCGAGCTCATCGAGGAGTTCGCTCGCAAGGTGATCGCGAAGCTCTAGATCAAGGCGTCGAGGCGGCGTAGCGACCTTCGATCTGGATCTCCCTGGTCTCCTCGTTCGTGAACGTCAGGCAGTAGCGAGCGTCCACCGGCGCGACGAGCGACGCATCGCTCTCGAGCGTCTTGTGCCGCTCGACGTCGTACGTCGTCTCGCGACCGACGTGGTGGTGAATGTTGAAGCTCACCACACCGGTGGAACGGAACGAGTAGTCGAGGCGGACGCCGGCGGAAACGTCCACGCACTCCTCCTTCGTCCAGCCGGCCGGGAGCGTACGATCGATCTGCCGGCCCGCGGCCGCCTCGGCCGCGGCTACTCGAGCGCTCCAGCTCGAAACGGCGCTCACCATGACGACGAACGCGACCCCGACCGCTAACAACCGAAACATGGCTCCGTTCGCCGCCCACCTCCCTGAGCGCTCCGCCGGCGTACCAGGCGTGGCGCTCGTAGCACGCCTTCTCCATCACACGGTCAGAGGCGGCGGGGCAACAGGATGCAGACTAGATCGGGCAGCGCACACGGGTCGAACGCATCCCGCACACTGCGGACGGCCGGCTCGGAGCGGGTCTGGCCGAGTTCAAGGAAGGCACGGGCGGTAGACCCGCCCGCTGGTGACGACGCGCCACCCCCCCTCGCCGCCGAACACGTCGGCATCGAAGCACTGCGACCCATCGAAGAAGACCCGGCAGCGGACGCCGCGCTCGCCCTCGTCGATTGCCTCGGCGTAGCATTGCAACGAATCCACCGGAGGTAGCGAGGCGAGCACCTCCTTCCACACACAGTCGCGGCAGGTCACGCTCAGCGCGTCGGAGGGCGCAGCCGGAGCGGCGAGCGCGGCGGTCAGGACCTCGCGCGCGTGCCAGAAGCGCTTGGCGGTCTGTAGACGCAGACCGCTCGCGCCCGCGACCACCACAACGCACAGCGCGAACGACGCCAGCAGGACCTTGGGGGTAGGATCGGTCACGCCGAACGGATCAACCGTTGACGCACGCGTAGACCCGGTACTCGACCCAGCCGGCGCCGGCACGGCCCTCGCCCACTGCAACCACAGCGTTGAGCCAGGCATAACGCTCATCGCCCGTCTCGAATCGCGGCTGAGTCATGAAATAGGTATCGCCGTAGTCGAAGGATCCGCCGGCGAGCGCGGCCTGCGCCTTCTCGTTGATGGTCATCACGCCGGGGTACTGCACGTAGATGATCGCGCCGTCGTCGGTCTTCATCGTGCCACGCACGTCGAGATGGCCGGTGGCGGTGGCGTCGATCAGCATCCAGTCGCCGCCACCGGCGAGGAATTCACCCTTCAGGCGCGCGCCTTCGAACGTCCCGCCGGTGACCTCGAAGATCATGCGTGCCCCGAACGGGCCGGCGCCCACGTCGACGGGCGGCTTGAGCTCGGCACGGTAGGTCATGAGCGGTTCGAGCTTCATCGGGTCCTCCCCGGCGACCGGTCCTCCGTCGACCGTCGCGTGGCCGCTCGTATCCGCGGGCCGATGCATTGGCAACGCGGCGCTGGCGGCGCGGCGCGGCCGAGACGGCCGATCGCTTCAGCCGGTGCTCGACGGGTAGAAGTAGAGCGCCACCTTCTGCACGCTGCGCTCGCGCTGGATCACGTGCAGCAACAGCCGCGAGCCGTCGGCCATGTCGACGGTGCACTCGTCCTCGAGCAAGGGTCCCGACCAGCGCCTGATCGAGAACTGCTCACCGAGGTGCGGGCGCAGCTCTCCGATCACGCTCGAATCCCGCGTCAGCGCGTACTGCCGATGGAACTCCGTGTCGTCGCGGATCGATGTGAGGAAGCTCTCCACGAACGCCTGCCGCCCGGCACGCGGCATCTCGTGCCAGCATCCGGTGGTACCCACCGTCAGGGCCCCGGCCACCAGCAGTAGGTCTCTGTATCGAAGTGCGACTTTCCGCCGGCTCGTCCTCATCCTCACCCTCTCCCGTCGTGGTCGGATGTCCCGGGCTCCGCGACGATGCGTTGCCTACCGTTGTCTACCCCAGTGCTCCGCCCCGGGGCCCGAGACATCCAGCTCTTGCGAACCGGCGGCCGGATTGCGAGTGCGAATCGCCCGCAGAGCGCGCTACCCGCGACATGGCATGACGCAGCCTCCGCTCCGGTCGCTAGATCGCTTTGTCGGTTTGACGACGGAGCATCGCGATGCCTTCAGTTCTGGTGAAATATTTCTACGTGCAGCGCGAGCGCGCGACTGCATCGGCATCTATCCGTCGATCTTCGCGAGCGCGCTCGTGAAACGTTCACGCCACTCCAGCGAGAGCGCGGCGAGTCCGGCCGCGCGGCGCACGGTCTCGGCCTGGTGGGGCTCGAACGTCACGAGCCCGGCAACCTCGCGGACGGTCATCGAATCGTCGGGTCTGCGTTCCCACTCGATCGTGTCGCCCGCGCCGATCTCGCCTTCCTCCAGCACCCGGAAGTAGAAGCCGACCTTGCCGCTGGCGAGGAACATCTTTGGGAACGCGGCCAGCTCCATGCGCATCGCCAGCTTCACGCAGGGGATGCGCGGCTGCGACACCTCGAGCAGCGCGCTTCCCACCCGCACCACGTCGCCGATGCGCAGATCCCGCTCGGTCGCGCCCTCGACCGTGAGGTTTTCTCCGAACTGGCCCGGCGACATCTCTTCTTCGCGCGCGAGCTCCCGCTGCCAGTAGGCGTAGTGCTCGAACGGATAGCCGTGGACGGCCATGTCGACGCCGCCATGGCTGTCGAGATCGGCCTGGCCGTCGCCCTCGATCCCGGTTCGCGACACCTGGACCCTCCCAGAAACCGGCGACTTGCCGATGCCGGTCTTCACCGTCCGGCCGAGCCGGGTGAGCAGCCGCGGCATGCCGACGTTGACGGAGACCAGCCTCACGGCGTCACACCAGCCCCTTGGCGCTCAGTGGATCCTCGAACACGTCGAGCTCGTCCCAGCGATCACGAACCAGCGCCCGCATCGCGCGCATCGCGACGATCTCGAGCCGTATGCCGTCGGGATCGGCAAAGAACGTCGCATAGTAGTCGTCGGCGTACTGCGGATAGAGACACGGGTCGGACGCTTCGATACCGAGAGCCCGCAGGCCGCGGTGAGCCTCGTCGACGGCGTCACGCCCGGCCACCCGCAGGCAGAGGTGGTGCAGGCCTGGCGCATACGGATCGTGGCGTCCCGCCGCCTTGGCCGGCCGGATCGTGAGCTGCATCACGCGATTGAAGTAGTGACAGTGCGGGTCACCGCCGACCGCCAGCGTCCCTTTGCGAAAATCGAGAAACCGCATGACCTCGTCGTAGAACGACTCGGAGACCGCCAGGTCGTTCACGGTGATGTAGATGTGGTCGACTCCTTCTACCTCGACGGCCATCTTACGATCTCCTCATCGCCGACCGGCCCGCCCACGCTCGGCGCCTCGGATGCCATCGCGAATCCCTCGTCATGGCCGGCAGGCTAGCGCAGGATATCCTCTGAGGGCAACACCGATGCGGTTCGAGCGTTTCATCCAGATCGCGGGCGTGATCGACCGCGCCGAGGCCGAGTTGCTCGTCGACTGCGGCGTCCGTCATCTCGGCTTCCCGCTTCGCCTACCGGTCCATCGCGAAGATCTGACGGAGATCGAGGCGGCGGCGATCATCGCCGCGCTCGCGCCCCCCGCCGGCGGCGTCCTGATCACGTATCTCGATCGCGCAGACGACGTGCTGGCGTTGTGCCGGCAGCTCGGCGTGTCGATCGTGCAGCTCCACGGCGAGGTCCCGACGGTGGAGCTCGAGCGGCTGGCCCGCATCGCGGCCGACGTGGCCGTCATCAAGAGCCTCGTCGTGCACGGCGACGACCTCGACCGCCTCGAGCGGGCGGTGCAGATGCAGTCGGCGTACGTCGACGCCTTCATCACCGACACTCACGATTCGAGCACCGGCGCTAGCGGGGCCACGGGCAAGACGCACGACTGGTCGATCAGCCGGCGGCTGGTCGAGCTCTCCACACGTCCGGTGATCCTCGCCGGCGGGCTCACGCCCGACAACGTGGGCAATGCGATCCGGCAGGTCGGGCCCGCCGGCGTCGACACGCACACAGGCGTCGAGGCGCGCGACGGCCGCAAGGACCGCGAGCGCGTGCGTCGGTTCCTCGATGCGGCCAGCGGAGCGTTCGACGCGATCTCGGTCGCCTGACCAGCACACGGACACGCCACTCATTCGACTCGCTCGATCTCGGTCTCGGGGGCTGTCGTGAGGTCGGACTCGAGATCGGGCTCGCTCTCGGCTGAGGCCTCGCGCTCGGCCGAGGCCGAGTGGTCGAAGCGGCCGCTTCGCAGGAAATGGACCGTCTGCCGGTGAACCTCCTCGGCGTTCATGATGAACGTGTGCGTGTACGGCACGACGATGAAGTCGGCCATGCCCGCAACCTTGGCGTTTTCCACCGAGACCGCGCCGTCGTCGTCGCCGGGAATCATCCAGGAGAACAACGGATTGATGGTCTTGTTGCCGGTGATGACGCCGAGCTCGAACTCCACCGGTCCGAGCTTGGAGGCCAGGCCGTTCTCGCCGGTGGCCAGCTGCCCCGCCCCTGGTCCCGCGCCTCTATCAAAGAGCGCTGTGCCGTCGAACGCATCGATCACCTCGCTGCCCTTGTTGGGCGGGCTCAGCATCACGACGCGGCCGAGATTGTCGACGTCGGCGCTCGCGAGATAGTAGCGTACGATGATGCCGCCCATCGAGTGCGTCACGAAGTGAACACGCTCGCCCCCCGCGCAGCACTCCGCGATCACGTCGCGCACGAGATCGGCGTGGCGCTCGATAGGCTCGTCGAGCGAGGGGTAGCCCACGTTGATGACATGGAAGCCGTGCTCGCGCAGCACCGCCTCCATGGCGGACATCGAACGTGAGGTGCGAAACAGGCCGTGCAGCAAGATGACGGTCTCCTGCTCGGCGCAGGCGACCCTCGGCAGTATCGTCGCGGTCAGGGTCACGACCACGATCAGGCACACACGGAGCAGGCAGGGAAGATCCTTCACCCCGCACGTTTTCTCCGCTTCGTTCCGACGTCGCAAGTGGCCGCGGCGGCGGTTCAGCGGTCGGCTATGGGGCGGGCGTTCAGACGCGTTTAGAGTCGCTATCGACCCCCGGTGTCGATCGTCAATCGCTAGCGGTTGATGCGGCGCCGGCGCAGAGCGCCTGCAAGGAATCGCCCGGAACCGCCTGGAAACTCAGCGGGAGCAGGAACAGAAGAGTGGCGATCCCGGCCGCCGTCAGTACCACGAACCGCGTGCGTGCCTGCCTCCGAGCGCATTCCTTGTTCATCCTCGCATCCTCCTCACGCGCACGCACCGAGCTGTGGACGGCCGCGCGTCGCAAGTGCTCAGAATAGCGGACGAAGCGACCGGCCGCGACGCGTCAGCGGAGCGACGCTTCGAGGGCCGCGAACAGCGACAAGAGCGAAATCGGCAGTGCCATTGCCGAGACTATCAGCAGGAACGAGCAAAGCAGGCCGAAGCGGGCCCGCAACCGGGCGGGATAACCGGTGACCACCGGCGTGGGTCGGATCACGCGCGCCGTCGACGGTGGGAAGCGCTCCTCCTCGAGCGCCTGCTGCGCGAACGAGCGAAGCCACACCGCCACTGCCAGCAATCCGAAGGAGCCGAGGAGGGCGAAGTTACGGACGAACGTCCGGAACCGTTCGATGGCCACCTCCGGCATCGTCGCGGCCTGCTGGGTGAGCGCTGCCAGATAGCTCTGCGAGACGATGATCACGGCCGAGCCGACGACCGCGACCACGCCCAGCAACACGGCCGCACGGCGTCTAGCCTGCGGGTCGGGGAGGAGAACGGTCTGTTCGGGATGATCCGGCATGATCGGCTCCGGAACCTTCCATCGTAACACCGCCGCCCGGCCGGCCGCCGATCTTTCGGCACGGTGGCGGCAGCGCGCGACCTGAGCGCCCGGGCGCCTATCCGTCTACAGGCCCGCCCTTCTTACCGGTCCGCCCCAGCACGCGGCCCGCGGACCAGGCAGAGGACACCGTAGGCGACCGAACTCAGCTCGAGGATCGCGATCGCGGCCGCACTATCGATGAAGTGGGAGTGCGACCCGGGGCTGCCGGGCGGTAGATGGGCAACGTTGTCCGGCGAGATCAGAATGTAGTGATGGTAGACACCGAAGAGCAGGGCTCCGAGCATCGATAGCACGAACACCCACAGCGCCAGTCGCAGACGGCGCGTCCAGGCGAGCACGGCGGCGAGAATCGGCGCGCTCACGATCACGATGTAGACGAAGGCGTCTTTCACCGGCGGCAGATCGATCTCGAGATCGGTGTGGGCTTCGCCGTGCCAGACCGCCGCCACGAGGTGAACGAGCACGAGCACGGTGATGACGACTCGGGTCACGGACCACCGCCTCAGCCGGGGTGCGCGCCACGCCGGGTCAACCCGGTCGTGCGCTCCAGCCCGAACATCAGATTCATGTTCTCGACACCCGCCTGCGCCCCGCCCTTGCCGATGCTGTCGAGAACGCAGAACACGACGATGCGTCCGCGCTTGGCGTCCACGTCGAGACCGATCATGCAGTAGTTGGTCCCGGTCACCGCGCTCAGCCAGGGATAGGGTCGGTACTGCCACGACGCGCCATCTTCGCGCGGCAGGTCGTAGACCAGAACGAACGGCGAATCCCGGTAGTAGGCCCGGTAGAGATCGAGCAGCTCCTCACGCGAGACCTGAGAGGCCTTGCCGGTCGGGAAAGCATGACAGATGTCGAGAATGCCTCGCGTGATCGGCGCGTACACGGGCGTGAAGTGCACGCACACCTCCCGTCCGGCCACCAGCGACAGCTCCTGCTCCATCTCGTAGGTGTGCCGGTGATCGACCACGTTGTAGGCCACAAGGTTGTTACCGATCTCGGGATGATGCGCCGGGCGTGCGAGCTCGGCGCCGGCGCCCGCCGTTCCCGACAAGCCCTCGACGACCAGCCGCCGCTCGTCGACGATGCCCTCGCTCACCAGCGGCGCCAGTGCGAGGATGGCGGCCGAGGAGAAGCAGCCGGGGTTGGCCACCAGCCGCGCAGCCGCGATCTCGTCGGCGTGCAGCTCCGACACACCGTAGACGGCCTCCTCGGCCAGCGCCCAGTTCGTATGCTGCTGGCCGTAGACGGATTCCCACACGGCCCGGTCCGAGAGCCTGAACGCGGAGCCGAGGTCGATCACGCGCGCGCCGCGGTCGAGGAAGCGCGCCGCCATCGCGATCGAGGCGGCGGTCGGCAGCGCCAGCATTGCGACGTCGCAATCGCCCGCATCGTCGGGGTGGATCAGCTCGACGCCGGTACCGAACAGGTTCGGGTGCGACTCGGCGATCGGCCCCGGCGTTCGGCTCGTGGCCCACGCGACCTCGGCCTGCGGGTGATCGAGCAGCACGCGCAATGCCTCCCCGCCCATGTATCCACTGGCACCTACGATTCCGACCTTCGGCATGTCCGTCCCTCCCGGCGTGGGAGCCTAGCCCAGACTCTTCGTGAACGCTCGTCGCGAGACGCACAAGCGCGCGTCAGATCGGGCCAAGCACAGTGATGAGCGAGGAGACGTACTGGACAGTACGTTGACGAGAGAAGAGCGAGCACGACCCGAGATGGCGGGCGTTTGGGCGTCGGAG
>SPBQ01000317.1 GCA_004525875.1 Myxococcales bacterium | reverse complement strand
TTGCGGCAGGCAATACAGTTGTGCTGAAGCCCTCTGTGCTGACCTCACTGACAGCTCTTGAACTGGGTAAGATACTGATGACTGCGGGACTTCCTGCGGGCGCAGTTAATATTATAACAGGGACAGGCAGAGAGGCGGGTGCTGCTCTTGCAGGACATCCGGGAATAGACAAGGTCTCATTCACCGGCAGCGTGGCGACCGGTCGGCGGGTCGGTGCGGCGTGCGCCGAGCGGCTCATCCCGTTCACGCTCGAGCTCGGCGGCAAGGACGCGATGATCGTGTGTGAGGACGCCGACATGGACCGCACCGTCGCGGGCGCCCTGTTCGGCTCGTGCATGAATTCGGGCCACTTCTGCTGCGGGACCGAGCGTATCTACGTCCCCGAGAAGATCTACGACGAGTTCGTCGAGCGCGTGGTCGATGCGACCAAGAAGCTGCGCCAGTCGGACAACGGCGGGGAGGCCGACGTGGGGCCGGTGTTCTGGGACAAGCAGCTGGACATCATCGAAGCCCACATGGCGGACGCGCGCGCCAAGGGTGCCAAGGTTCTCGTCGGCGGGCGCCGCAACCCGGACTTGAAGGGACTGTTCTACGAGCCGACCGTCGTCGTCGACGTGGATCACGACATGGACCTCATGACCAAAGAAACGTTCGGGCCGATCATCTCGATCATGAAGGTCAAGGACGAGGAGGAAGCCATCACGCTGGCCAACGACTCCGAGTACGGGCTCAACGGCAACGTCTGGACCACCGACGAGGAGAAGGGCATGCGTATCGCCGAGCGTATCGAGACGGGTGGCGTGTGCGTGAACGACATGGCCATCACCTACGGCGTGCCCGAAGCGCCGTTCGGCGGCGTCAAGCACAGTGGTCTCGGCCAGGTGAACGGCGAGGTCGGCATCAAGGGGTACGCCCACTGCAAGCCGATCACGAGCGATCGCAAGAAGGGCAAGGGTAAGGTCCAGGGAGGCTTCCCCTACACGGAGAAGAGCGAGAAGGATCTGTGGCGTGCGATCCGGTACATGATGGGCACGAAGATCGGGCGCTGGTTCCTGTAGATGGCTACCGCGGTCGTTTCGGGAAGCGCTTCGGGAATCGGCGCGGCGGTACGCGCCAGGCTCGAAGCGGACGGTTTTTCAGTGATCGGCGTCGACATTCGTGATGCCGAGGTGACGGCCGACCTCTCGGCGGCCGCCGGTCGTGAGCAGGCGGTGGCCGGGGCCCTCGACGCGGGCGGTGGTACGCTCGATCGCGTCGTCGTCTGTGCCGGCCTCGGCGCCCACGTCGAGCCGATCGCGAACATCGCCACCGTCAACTACTTCGGCGCCGTGGATCTGCTCGACGGTCTGCTACCCGTGCTCGGCAACGGGACTGCCCCCGCGGCCGTCGCCGTGTGCTCGAACTCCGCGCAGATGGCCCCGCTCGACGATCATCCGCTCGTCAAGGCGCTCCTCGATCACGACGAGGCCGCGGCACGTGCGGCGCTCGACAACGGCGGCGACGGTTTCATTGCGTATGCCGGCTCGAAGATGGCGCTTGGTCGTGCCGTCCGTCGCCGCGCCCGGACGTGGGGCGACGCCGGCGTCCGTCTGAACGCCATCGCGCCCGGGCCGGTGGAGACGCCGCTGCTGCAGGGCGGGCGCGAGCATCCGCTGTACGGCGAGGCGATCAAGTCGATCTCGCCGCCGCTGGCTCGGCTGGCGACGCCGGCGGAGATCGCCGAGTTCATCGTCCTGATGCTGGGACCACAGGCGGCGTACATGCACGGCAGCGTCGTCTATGTCGACGGTGGCCATGACGCCGAGCTCCGCCCCGAGCGCTTCTGAAGCCCGGCCGCAGAGTCAGCGCTGCAGTCGGAAGAACTTCCGCACGTCCTCCACGAACAGCTCGGGCTGCTCGAGTGCGGCGAAGTGGCCGCCACGCGGCATCTCGGTCCAGTGCTCGAGGTTGTACGCGGCCTCGCACCACGCGCGCGGCGGGCGCATGAGCTCGGCGGGGAACAGCGCGCAGCCGACGGGCAACTCGATGCGCTCCTTCGGCAGCGAGCCGCTCCGATTGAAGCCCTCGAAGTACAGCCGTGCCGAGGATGTCGCGGTGCGCGTGGCCCAGTAGATCATGATGTTGGCGAGCAGGTCGTCGCGGCTCACGAGGCTCTCGAAGCGGGCGATGTCGCGCTTGCCGTCGGCGTCGGCGCAGTCGGTCCAGGCGATGAACTTCTCGGCGATCCATGCGGCCAGGCCCGCCGGTGAATCGTCGAGAGCGTAGCCGATGGTTTGCGGGCGCGTGCGCTGGATCTCGAGATAACCGTTGCCGTCCTTGTAGAAGTCGGTGGCCGCGGCCAGGTTGCTCTGCTCGCTCTCGGTGAGAGTCGACATGTCGAAGCCCTTCGGTGGACGAACGGGCATGAGATTGAGATGGACACCGCAGAGGCCTGGCGGGCGAAGGTCTCCCATGTGGATGGCGACGATCGCGCCCCAGTCGCCGCCCTGCATGCCGTAACGGGGATACCCGAGCGTGCGCATCAACTCGCCGTAGGCCGTGGCCACGCGGCGCGGCGACCATCCGCGCTCGTGTGTCGGACCGGAGAATGTGTAGCCGGGAAGCGAAGGGCACACGACGTGAAAAGCGTCCGCTCGGTCGCCGCCGTGTGAAGCTGGATCGCGGAGCGGCTCGATCACCTTCGTGAACACCACGATCGATCCCGGCCAGCCGTGCGCGATCATCAGGGGCATCGCATCCGGTTCGGTCGATCGCGCGTGGACGAAATGGATGCGCTGTCCGTCCACCGTGGTCGCGAACTGGTCCCACGCGTTGAGCCGCGCTTCCTCGGCCCGCCAGTCGAAGCCCTCGCGCCAGTAGCCGCACAGCTCCTGCACGTAGGACAGCTCGGCGCCGTAATCCCAGCCGGCGCCGTCGATCTGGTTCGGCCAGCGTGTTCGGTCCAGACGCGCGTGAAGATCGGCCAGCACGTCGTCGGCCACGTCGATACGGAATCGTTCCATGGAGGCGGCCGTATCCTGTCCGAGAGCCGCTGTGTCAACGGCGGGGCCCCGCGCTTCGCGGCACCGTTCTGGGTTATCCCGCCCGATCCCCCCGGGCGGGGCCGTCCGGTGGACCGCCCCGCGGCCGCCCCGGTGGCCCATCGGTGGTTCCCGCCTCACACAGAAACCTTTTTGTTTTCAGTCACTTGGGAGGGCCTGGGCTACGATCGCGGCGATGCGAGGGAAAACCCCTTGACGTGAGGCCGGCGGGATCGCTACCTATTGCACGCTGTCCTATTTAGTCGTCCGGCGCGCATCCGGCGACGAACCGTCAGTGGAGGGGCGATCCATGCATAACGGGAAGATACGGCTGCGGAGCCGGGCGACCGTTCTCGTGCTCTGCGCGTCGATCGCGACCGCTTCGGCCGCCCATGCCCAGAGCGGGCCGTTCCAGCTGCCCGACGATCACTTCCTTTGTTACAAGGGCCGGGTCGAGAAAGGCGACCTAGTGGTACCGTCGGGCCTGCAGGTCGTGCTGACCGACGGCTTGGAGGCCGATCGGCTCTACGACGTCCGTAAGCCGCGCGGCATCTGCAATCCCGCCGACAAGAACGGCGAGGGCATCGTCGACGACGTCACCCACCTCACGCCCTATCAGATCAAGATCGACCCCCTGCAGGGCCGACACGTCGCGCAGACCGACATCCGGGTGTTCAACCAGTTCGGCGACATCCTCGTCAGCACCATCAAGGAAGATCGCATCCTGCTGCCGGCCATCAAGGACGCGCTGGGTGGCCCCGTCAATGCGCCGACGGCTGATGCCCACGGCGTCGACCACTACAAGTGCTACAAGGCCAAGCTGGCGAAGGACTCGCCGAAGTTCGCGAAGCGGTCGGTGACGATCGCGGATCAGTTCGAGTTGCCCGCCAAGACTTACGACGTCACGAAGCCGGCCCTACTCTGCACCCCTGTGGACAAGAACGGCGAGGGAATCAAGAACTTCGATGGCCACATGATGTGCTACAAGGCCAAGCCCTCCAAGGGACAGGCCAAGCACGAGCCGCGACTCGGCATCTCTACCGCCGATCAGTTCGTGATCCACAAGATGGACACGCAGAAGGAAGAGCTGCTATGC
>SPBQ01000219.1 GCA_004525875.1 Myxococcales bacterium | reverse complement strand
TGCGTGGGCTGTTGGGCGGAACTCGGGTTGTAACCCGACTGTCTCACTGCCCACGAGTGGCACTCGCCCTGATCCTTCTGCTGCTGTTGTTGGCTCTGCCCGTTCGCGGGGTAGACGTACTGGGCGAGCGCTGCGCCGGGCAGGAGGCACGCCACCGCCAGTGCGGTCGCAGTCAGTCGGATCATCTCGGGTTCTCCATGGCTCGAATCCCTGCAGTCGAACCCCGGCCAGCCGGGGTCGGTAACGCATCATGGATCCGGCAGCTTCCGAATCCGAGTTGAGGAGTTTCCATGCTCGAGCGCTACTGTCAACTTGACGTCGTTCGCCTCCGGCGCGCGCCAACGCTGGGGCACAGGTGAGCGGTACGAGAGCGCTGCGCTGGCAGTACCGACTCAGGCGTCCCTCATTCCAGCAGCACTAACGGCGCAAGCCCGGCGGTTTCTCCCGTGCTTAGCGTTATCAATCATCTGTTTCGATACGGTCGTCACCCTCTGCACGCAGCGAACGCGCGTATCTTTCGCGCGCAAGCATTTGTAGATTGGTGAGCGCGCAGCTGCGCCCAGATTCAGAAAGCCGCAATCGACCATCCTCGGCCCGGGGCAGTATCTATAGCGTGCGGCGGAGAAGTTTTTCCACAAGCTGCAGAAGCTCGGCTTACTGGCGACAAGTTGGCAACGCCGCTCCACGTCTGCGCGCTTGGCGCATCAACCGGATCACCTCGCGAGAGTTCGTTTCTTCCAGAGCAAGCCGCCCCAAGCGACCAGTGCAATTGCGACGAGGATGCCGACGACGATCCAGAAACCCCGGGGGTCGTGGGACTCCGGAATCCCCGAGACATTCATTCCCAGCAGGCCTGTCACGAACGTGAGGGGGAGGAACACGGTCGCGATGATCGTCAGTTTGTAGGTGGCCCCCGCCATATCGTGTGAGAGCTGACTCTCGATCTTGTCGTGGAGCAACAGGGATCTCCCCTGGCAGTCCATCAGGCTTTCTAGATAGCGCGCGACGAAGTCGACCGCCACGGTCAATGCTTCGGAATCTTCCGTTTTCGTCTGCACGGTCGGGTCTGTGACGATGAGCCGGAGCACGTTCTGCATCGCCACCAGATAGCGACGAATGCGAAAGATCTTGCGGCGTACGGCATCCAGAGCGTCAATAGGCTGCACGCTTCCAGGCGTCAGCACTTGTTCCTCCAGATCGTCGGTCTCCGCGGAGAGGCCGACAATCAGAGGTTCGAGACGAATGAGGTACGCAACGACCAGCGCCGCCAGTAGTTGGAGCGGCGTCCTCAGCTCCGTACCTGTCTTGAGTTGGGTTCGGACGTCCAAGATCCCATTCGCATTCGAATCCGCATCCGCCGCGATAACGGTGATCGCCTGGTTGTGTCGAGCCAAGAATGCTATCGACGGCACCCGGTCTCTCTCGAGAGGCTGATTCGGATCGATCCCGCAAAGCACCACGATCAACCCCTCGTCGAGATGATCCCGACGACTGAGCTTGCGCGGGAGTTGAAGCAGTGACTTGGCGTCTTCGGCCAAGTCTGCGTCGTTCAAGAGCCAGCGGAGGTCTTCCGGATCGGACGCGTCGATATGAACCCATGTGGCGCCTTTCGCTTCGTCGAGAATGATTGACTCTGGCATGACCGTCCTTCGCGTAACCACGTCCCCGTGCGGAAACGTATCGGATTCCTGGACTTCGCCGATAACGGAATCTTACCGGTGTTTCCGTTCTTCAGCGTCCATCCGCAATAAGTAGCCGGCCCCGCTGGAGTCGATCCGGCATCCGCTTTCGTATGCTGGGTCGGGTTCGGGCCGCGGCAAGAATGCGCGAAGCGTCGGCTCGAAGTACCGCCGCCATCATCTGACTTCTGACTTCAGTCGTCGGACCTGTGAGCACACTCGCGAACCTGTTCGACTGAGACGTGCAGCGCAGCAGCCACTTCGTCAGCGCTCTTCTGGACGCCCGCACCCTCGAGCTCGGCCATGACGTCGGCGCACGTCGGTTTACGGGCGGGCGCCGAAGCCGTCTTGCCCGTCTTGTAGGCCGCAACACACCCGCGCACGAAGTCGGAAGACACGCCCAGCGCCTTTGCCAGCTCGGCCGGCGGCTCCGTCCAGTTCGCCTCGAGCATGTTGGCGATCACTTGCCCGCAGCTCTTCACGTCGTCCGAGGGGTCGGCATGAGCCGCGCCCAGGCCGATCACGACCAGGGAGGCGGTAAGTATCCAGATGAAAACGGCGACCTTCATGATTCTCCTTCGTTTGCTGCGTAGCGGTTTGATGGCAGGGGGCCGGACCCGTGGCAAGACACGCCAGCATTCTGAGCGTACGGTTGCGTCGTCCCGGCGTCGACGCCAGTTGGTACGGTCGAATGTGAGATGTGGCGCTTACGCCGCGCGCTTGATCCTGCGAGTCGGGTAGAACGTGAAACGTATCGGTAGGGACAAGGTGCAAGACTCCCTGGGGACGCCAATTCTGATTCGGAATCGCGGCTCGCCGACAAGAGCGCCATCACGACGCTTACTCTTCGCGATCGACGACTCTTTGCGGGTGCTGGACGATCGGCGCATAGGGATGATGCAACGGCGAGGAACGCGACGGTTGTGTCGTTCACCTGGCGACCGGGCCTACATAGGTTACGGCGCGCGCAACGGGAATGTGACGGACAACGGAGACTGCGCAAGGAGAATAATCGATGCTACGCGAAGCGAAGATAGACGAGGCGGCCAATACGCTCACGCTCGTTCTGGACCTTCAGGACCCTACACCCTCGGCCAGCGGCAAGACCTTGGTTGTGGCAAGTACGCGCGGCAACGTACCGACCGATGTCGAGGTGAACGGCAAGCCGGTGATCGTCGGTGTCAACGCCTACATTCACAACCGCTGAGACGGGCTGCTGGTCGGACGTCCCTCAGGCACGGGCGTGCCGTTGCCGCCATGGCAGGCGTGTATGTGGGTATGCAATGGGACGCTGCGCTACGACGAACGGTTTCACCGGCAAGCCCGGCGCACGTCGCGGGCGGCAAGTACGACACGCACGACGTGATCCGGACCGCGTGTAACGAGATCGAGAAGAAGTATGGAATCAACGAGCGACAGGACCGAACGTGCACACGAGTAGCACTCCGACGTGCGACCTCGCTGCACGACACTCGCAGGCCCGCGATGCACGGAGGTGATCATGACCGAATCGGGAGAAGGCGGATGTCAGTGCGGCAAGGTGCGCTACCGGATCGGGGCCGAGCCGATCACGCTGGCGGCGTGCCACTGCAAGGAGTGCCAGCGACAGTCCGGGAGTGCGTTCGGCATGAGCCTCGTCGTCCGAGGCGACGACTTCGAGCTCCTGTCGGGTGAGCTACGTGATTTCGTTCGCAGCTCGGACAGCGGCAGGACGATTCGCTGCGCGTTCTGCCCGGACTGCGGCACGCGCATCTACCACGAGCCGACGTATATGGAGGGCGTGCTCAACGTGAAGGCCGGGACGCTCGATGATACGTCGACGCTCGAGCCCGCGTTGCACGCATGGACGGGCAGCAAGCAGCGCTGGATCTCGTTGCCCGAAGCCGCGACGTGCTTCGAGGGGCAGCCAGGCTAGCCGCGGCGGGCAACGGCGCGAGGAATGGATTGCGCGGCAGGGCGTCGGCGCGCCGTGCTAGGATCATGAAGGGGAATACCCACGGTTCTGCTACGTGACACACGGCACGACACAGCGACTGCTTGCCTGTTTCGCCCTGGCCGCCTACGTGGTCAGCGGTTCGGGTCTTGCGAGCCAGTTCGTCTACTGCATCGGTCCCGACGGGCATAGCGCCATCGAACGGGTCCACGCGGCCGCGCCGTGTGAGGCTTCGCGTGAGCACGTGGCTTCCAGTGCGGCGGCCGTAGACTCCGGTTCGTGCACCGATCTTCCGCTTCTCGTTCAAGCGTCGAGGGAAGACGAGAGGCTCGGCGATACGCGGCCGGCCCTGTACGTCGTGACCACGGTGTCCGTGCCGGAACCTCCACGGTCAGCGCCTCGGCTGCGCTCAACGAGCGCTCTTGCGTTCATCTTGCAAGACACGGCCTCCCACAGAGCCACCGTCCTCCGCGTCTAGTCACTGAAGTATCTGTGTGTGCCTGCCTCTGCCGTTACGCGGCGGTGGGCTGCGCGTGCGTGCTCGTGTTCGTGCGTCCGATCCGTCGGCGCCCGTCGCGCTTGAGGACGCTGCATTCGTGACTCGGTGGAGAACGGTCGAATGGATCGAAGACAGCTCAAACAGATCGGTGTAGCGGGTGCCTGCCTGGCGCTTGCGGGGTGTGTGACTCACGCAGAGCCCACCAGCCCGGCCGAGCCACGGGCGCTCGGCCGAACCTTTGCCAGCGTTCAGGCGCAGGAGCCAGTTGCTGAGAGAGTTGCACCGACTGTTCACAACGAGGAGCCGACGGGAGTGCTCACGCTTCGACACGCACTCGCGCTCGCGCTCGTGAACAACCCGCAGCTCGCCGCGTTCTCCTGGGAGGTTCGGGCGCGTGAGGCGAACGTGCTGCAGGCGGGCCTGTTTCCCAATCCGGAAATCAGCGTCGAGCTCGAGAACTTCGGTGGCTCCGGGGACGCGAGCGGCTTCGACGCTTCCGAGAATACGCTGTGGCTCTCACAGCTCATCGAGCTCGGCGGCAAGCGAACCAAACGCCGGGAGGTGGCCGAGCTCGAACGAGAGATCGCTGGTTGGGACTACGAGGCGGCGCGCATCGACACGTTTACCGACGTGGCGCTCGCGTTCGTCGAGGTCCTTGCTGCCCAGGAACGCACGGTCCTGTCGGCGGAGCTCGTCGGGGCGAGCGAGCGTGCGTTTGGAATCGTGAGCGACCAGGTAAAGGCCGGCGCGGTCTCCTCTGTGGAGCGGAGCCGGGCGGAGGTGGCGCTGGCTTCGAGCCGCGTCGAACGCGCGCGCAGGGCTCGCGAGCTCGACGCGGCTCGAGTACGTCTGGCGGCCACCTGGGGAAGCACCACGGC
>SPBQ01000485.1 GCA_004525875.1 Myxococcales bacterium | reverse complement strand
GTCGCCGAGGGCGCCTTCCGGGAGGCGCGCGAGTACGCCAAGCAGCGGGTCCAGTTCGACCGGCCGATCATCGAGCAGCCGCTGGTCAAGTCGATGCTCACGGTGATGGCGATCAATATTCAGGCCGCACGTGCCCTGCTTGCGCTCGACGCGGCTCACGCGCACGCAGTTTCGCGTTCCGTCGGGCAGGACCCTCGGGCACAGGATCAGACTCAGTCCCTTGGTCGTGCCCTTGGTCTCGCTGAAAGTGGCGTCGTCGCGCGCCAGAACGAGGTGGATGTCCGCACCACCATTGGTGATGAAGATCTTCTCGCCGTCGACCGTGTAACGATCGTCGTCGACGGTCACGCGGGTGCGGATGCCGCCCAGATCGGAGCCGGCCTGCGACTCGGTCAGGTCCATCGCGCCCTGCAGGGCACCGCTGGCGAAATCCGGGAGGTAGCGCTGCTTGATCTCTTCGGAGCCGTACCGCTCGATGTCCTGTGCTGTTCCGGTTTGCAGGCCGACGATCGTCATCAAGCTGGCATCGGCGCGCGAGAGCATCTCGAGGAACATGCAGTTCACGATCAACGGTAGGCCATAGCCCCCGTGCTCAGAACCCAGCGTGAGGCAGACCAGCCCCGCCGAGCGCAGCCTCTCATAGCCCGCGGCAATGTGTTTCGGTACCACCACCTGCCCATCGACCAGTTGGACCTCCTCGTGCCAGTGCTCACGCGCCGCGCGACCGATGTCGTCACACACCTCTGCCGCCGTGCGCAGGATGCTCTTGAACGTCTCGACTTCCTCGGCAGCGTCGCCCTCTTCACCGCCGCGCAGCCTGGCACGCCGACCCCAGTCCACGCGTTGGTCGAGAAAGAGCTCCATGTCTCGGTTGAAAGTATCGTTGTCCATCTACCGCTCCCTTACCTGTGTAGCATCGACGAGCGCTTGAAAGATCCTTCGTCGGTGCTCGGTGCCTTCCATTCGTTCGGGGTGCCACTGCACGAATACCGCGAACGGTTTCCCGTTCATCTCCATCGCTTCGATCAGCCCGTCATCGCTGTGTGCAACGACGGTGAGGCCGTCACCGACTCGCTCGACAGCCTGATGGTGTCGCGCCCACACCACGATTTCCGTTTCGCCGAGGATCGCATGGAGCTCACTATCATCGTCGATCGTGACCCGGTGCCATGCGCCGTCGGGCGCTCTATGAGAGACGTCGTCACCGACATCCGTCGGGATGTCCTGGATCAACGTTCCGCCCTGGACGACGTTCGCGACCTGCGAGCCCAGACAGATGCCGAGCACCGGCTTATCGGTCACTAGCCACTGGCGCAGCAATTCGCTCTCGAAGTCCCATCGCTGCCGCTCCATCGGCACGACTTGAGGCGCAGCTTGTTCACCGTATGCGTCCGGGGGAATGTCGCGGCCTCCGATGAGCACCAGCCCGTCCAGCCTCTCGACGTACGCCGCCATCGCGTGAGCATCGATCAGCGGGGGAACCACCACAGGGATCGCCCCCGCCTGCTTGACCGCCTCGACGTACGTCAGGGGTGTAATCATGGCCGCGGGGCCATCTCTGCCGGTCATCTGCTTGCCGCTCACGACCATGCTCGTGACTCCGATCATGGGGAGCGCGTTCGATGGGCGCGTGGTGGCGCAGCCCATCGTCAGCAAAGCGACGATGATCGTGGCCTCGAGCTTGCGACTCGCAGCTCGCATGGTTGCGCACCATACCCGAGTGGGCACGGAAGAGGCGAGCGAGATGCGGACCGGGCAAGGCGCGACCGCGAGGCAACAGGGCGTGTCGGAGACGACGGGCCAGAGCGACGATTTGCCACTATGGGCCGTCATTGCTGGTGCCGGGGCCGGGAGTCGAACCCGGACGACCTTACGGTCAGGGGATTTTAAGAGCCGGAACGCGTCCGGGAAGAGGAAACGATCTGCAAGGAAACGCCGGGAATGAGCGGCCCTACGAGGTCCGTCCACTGCTCATCGTTGCAACGCTTTGTGACCTTCCTCCGAAATAGTGGACACCCCGGTTAGGCCGCTAACGCGGCGGTTACGGCGGCAGCCTCGAACTCGACCGGGCTCATGTAGCCGAGATAGGAATGCCGACGCCAACGGTTGTAGAACACCTCGATGTACTCGAAGATTGCCGACCTCGCCTCGGCGCGTGTCGCGAAGTCGCTGCGATGCACGAGTTCCTGCTTGAGTGTTCCGAAGAAGCTCTCGACGACGGCGTTATCCCAGCAGTCTCCCTTGCGACTCATGCTGCAGGTGATCCCCATGGCGTCGAGGCGCGCGCGGTAGTCTGCGCTCGCGTACTGACTGCCGCGATCGGAATGATGCAGTAGCTCCTCGGACGGCTCGCGCGCGTCCAACGCCATGTCCAGGGCGCTCAGTACCAGCCAGCGATCGATGCGAGGATCCATCGCCCATCCGACCACGCGCCGTGAGAACAAATCCAAGATCACGGCCAGGTACAGCCATCCCTCTCGCGTCCAAATGTAGGTGATGTCGCCCGCCCACTTGCGGTCCGGGGCGTCCACCGAGAACTGACGTTCGAGCGTGTTCTTAGCGACCGGCATGCCGTGCTTGGAGTCGGTCGTCATCTTGAAGCGTCGCTTGCGACGCGCGGTGATCCCGTGCTCGCGCATCAAACGCTCGACGCGACCCCGGCCGACGCGGCGTCCGCGAGCAACCAGCTCGCGGTGCATCCGTGGTGAACCGTACGTGCCGCGACTCTCCTGGTG
>SPBQ01000243.1 GCA_004525875.1 Myxococcales bacterium | reverse complement strand
CTTCATGTCGTTCGTGACGCCCTCGAACACGGTCGGCTGGATGAAGTAGCCCTTGTCGCCGGCGCGTGCGCCGCCGGTGGCCACCGTCGCACCGGCCGCACGGCCGGCGTCGATGTAGCCGAGGATTTTCTGGAACTGCTCGTCGCTCACCTGGGCGCCCATCTGGCAGCTCTCGTCGAGCGGATTGCCGACGTTGATGTTCGCCGCGTGCTCGGCCAGCGTGGCGACGAACTCGTCGTGAACCGATTTCTCGACGAACAGGCGAGAGCCGGCGCAGCAGACTTCGCCCTGATTGAAGAAGATCCCGCCGATCGCACCCTGCACGGCGGCTTCGAGATCCGCGTCTGCAAACACGATATTCGGAGCCTTGCCGCCGAGCTCGAGCGAGACCCGCTTGAGTGTGCCGGCCGCCTCTCGCTGAATCAGCTTGCCGACCTCCGTCGAGCCGGTGAATGCGATCTTGTCGACACCGGGGTGCTTGACGAGCGCCGCACCGGCGGTCTCGCCGTAACCGGGCAGCACATTGACGACGCCGGGCGGAAATCCAGCCTCGTCGATGAGCTCGGCGAGCCGCAACGCCGTTAGCGGCGTCTGCTCGGCGGGCTTCAGCACAACCGTGTTGCCACAGGCGAGCGCGGGCCCGAGCTTCCACGCCGCCATCAGAAGCGGGAAATTCCACGGGATGATCTGGCCGACGACACCCACCGGCTCGCGCAACGTGTAGTTCAGATACGGACCGCGAACCGGAATCGTCTCACCGTGGATCTTGTCGGCCCAGCCCGCGTAGTACTCGAACGTGTCGACGACGAACGGGAGATCGACGTTCGTCGTCTCGCTGATCGGCTTGCCATTGTCGCATGTCTCGAGAACGGCGAGCTCGGTGGCGTTCGCATCGATGAGGTCGGCAAGCTTGCGGATCAGGCGGCCACGATCGCGGGCGTCGAGTCGCGACCACGGCCCCGAATCGACGGCTCTGCGAGCGGCGGCGACGGCCTTGTCCACGTCGGCCGCGTCGGCCTCGGCGATCGTCGTCAGCACTTCCTCGGTGGCGGGATTGATCGTCTCGAACGACTTGCCCGAAACGGCGTCTTGCCAGCGTCCATCGATGTAGAGCTTGCCCGGCTTGATGGCGGGCTGATCGATCGTGCTTGCCTGATACTGCTGCATGGCTGGACCTCCGTGGTCGTCGTCGCGGCCGGATCTGTTGGAGCGGTTCGTGCGGCGACCCCGTCCGCGCGGCACGCTGCGCGCGTGCTTCGGAACGGCTCGCTGCGCGAGCCTATGGGATCGGTCATGGGTCGGTCAAGGCGGCGGACGGCCTCGACGGTCGTGTCCGAAAACGGCGAGACTCGACCTATGTTGCGATCTATAACGGGGCCCATGTCAGCCGCCGCGACACCCCTGGCACCGGAGCTCGACTCCGCCCGCTGCTACCGCGCGCTCACCAGCCGCGACGCACGCTTTGACGGGCGCTTCTTCGTCGGCGTTCGCACGACCGGCGTCTATTGCCGACCGGTCTGCCCGGCGAGGACGCCGCTGCTGCGAAACATACGGTTCTACCGCTGCGCCGCCGCCGCTGCCGAAGACGGCTTTCGCCCTTGCCTGCGCTGCCGTCCGGAGACATCGCCCGGCACACCCGCGTGGAGCGGCACGTCGGCCACCGTCTCTCGCGCTCTGCGCCACATCGAGGCCGGTGCGCTCGACCACGGATCGGTGGCCGATCTCGCCGAGCGCCTCGGCGTGGGCGAGCGACACCTGCGCCGCCTATTCAACGAACACCTCGGCGCAACCCCGGTGGCCGTCGCGCAAACCCGCCGTCTGCATTTCGCAAAGAAACTCCTCGACGAGACCGACCTGCCGATGACGCGAATCGCGCTCGATTCCGGCTATTCGAGCCTCCGACGCTTCAATACCGCGTTCCGCGACACGTACGGCGTGAGTCCACGCGAGCTGCGGCGCCGCCACCCGAGCCGACGACTGCGTGAGGGCGGACTCTCGCTGAAGCTGCCGCTGCGCGAGCCGTTCGACTGGGAGTTGCTGCTCGAATTCCTCGCGATGCGGGCGATCCCCGGCGTCGAGCAGGTTCGAGACGGTCGTTACGTGCGCACCGTTCGATACGACGATCTCCGCGGCGAGATCGCACTCGCGCGCATCGACGGCGAGCCTGCCGTTCGCCTCGAGATCCCGCACGCGTTATCGCCGGCGCTCGTCGCGATGGTGAACGGCGCGCGCAGACTCCTCGACCTGTCAGCCGACCCGGTAGAGATCGATCGTCAGCTTTCGCTCGACGCGACGCTGCGCCCGCGTATCCGTCGCCGGCCGGGCCTGCGCGTTCCGGGCGCCTGGGATCCGTTCGAGACGGCGGTGCGCGCGGTCGTCGGTCAGCAGATCAGCGTGCGCGGTGCGACGACGATCCTCGGTCGGATCGTCGATCGATGCGGAGAACGGCTCGACGGCACTCCCGGCGAGGCGCCGACCGCCGAAGACAACGCACCCCGGCTCTTTCCCACGGCGCAGTCGCTCGCGAGCGCCGATCTCGACGGCATCGGCATGCCCGGCGCGCGCATCCGGACCGTGCGCTCGCTCGCGGAGGCGGTGGCGAGCGGCGATCTCGTGTTCGGCCATCACGCCGATCTCGATGACGTCGTCACACGCCTCATCGCATTGCGCGGGATCGGCCCGTGGACCGCGCACTACATCGCGATGCGTGCTCTCGGTGAGCCGGACGCATTCCCGACCGGCGACGTCGGCGTGATGCGCGCGCTCGGCACCGAAGGTGAGCGCGTCTCGGCCCCGGAGGCCGACGCACGCTCTCAAAGCTGGCGGCCCTGGCGCGCCTACGCCGTGATGTACTTGTGGACGAAGGACGCTCCGTCGGTGCGGCGGCCGACGCGTAAGAAGTAAAGGAGAAGCCATCGTGAAGATCACCATCGACGAGATCCCCTCGCCTGTCGGAACCATCATCGTGGCCGCAACCGATCGCGGTGTGTGCACGCTCGATTTCACCGACTGCCGGAAACGCATGACAACGCTGCTGGCGCGCCGCTTCGGCGAGACCCGGACGACGCCGGCGACCGATCCTTTCGGCGCCTCGAGCGCCGTTCGCGCGTATCTCGAAGGAGCGCTCGACGCACTGGCCGCCGTGCCTCTCGACCTCGGCGGCACCCCGTTCCAGATGCGCGTGTGGGCCGAGCTGCGTCGGATCCCGTACGGCGAGACCGTCTCGTACGGCGAGCTCGCAGCGGCCCTCGGCAAACCGTCGGCCGCCCGCGCGGTCGGTGCTGCGAATGGCCGCAACCCGGTCGCGCTGGTCGTCCCCTGCCACCGCGTCGTGCGCAGCCGCGGTGAGCTCGGGGGATACGCCGGCGGGCTCGACCGCAAGCGCTGGCTGCTCGATCACGAGCGGCGCTGGCGTCGGGCGGGGTCGGAGACGGCCGCTGCCGCAGGCTGCTAGACCGCATCACGCTCGCGCAGCTCGGCAATGATGCGGCCGTGGCGCCGGCGCGTGAGCGGGTAGCCACGCGCCAGCCAGGCCGAGAGCACGAGGAACGAGAACGGCACGACAGAGGCCAGCACGCGGATCGCGAGCACCACCGACTCGCCCTGCTCACGATCGCGCTCGAAGCCGACGAGATCGAGCACCGACATCACGACGAACACCGCCAGCGCCCCGCTGAGCTTGCGCAGAAACGTGAACAGTCCGTTGTAGAGCCCCTCGCGACGCTCCCCGCAGGCGAGATCGTCCTCGTCGATCACGTCGCCGACCATGGCCCACGGCATGAGATCGACGGCCGCGAACCCGATTCCCGCCAGCGGCGCGAACAGCCACAGTGTCCACGGCGGCCAGCCGGGCCGCGCGAACAGCAACAGCAGCAGCGAGGCCGACCACCACACCGTGCCGACGATGAACGAGCTCGACTTCTCATGGCGCATCGCCACGAGCAGCCAGATCGGAAGCGAGAGCACCGTCGCGAGCAGGAAGACACCCATCAGCGGCTCGAATTCGTCGGGCCTGCCGATCCAGTACGTCATGTAGAACAGGAGCATCGCGCCCATGACGTCCATCGACACGCGGCCGCACAGATAGAACCCCATCAGCCTGCGGAACGTACGATGGCGCAGCACCACCTCGAGCCCTTCGCGCCAGCCGAGCTCGGATGGGCGCGCCTGGAAGTCGGGGCGCTCGAAGCTCACGCGGTAGACGGACAGCCACGGCACCGACACGAGAACACCCATCAGCACGCCGGCCCACGCGTACCCCTCCACGCCGCCGCCGAGGTGCTCGGCCAGCGGCTTGATGGCGATCGCCGCCGCCACCCCCACGACCGATGCGGCGTTGCGATAGGTGTTGAGCGAGGTGCGGTCGTCATAGTCCTCGGCCATTTCCGGCTGCAACGCGAGGTACGGCACCGAAAGGATCGTGATCGAGATACTCAGCGCGCAGTAGACCGCCGTGAAGTACGCGAAGCGGGCCGCCTCGGACGCGACCGGTGGGGTAGCCCACAGCAAGCTGAAGCTCACGCCGAACGGGAGCGCGCCGATGAGGAAGTACGGTCGCCTTCGTCCGGCGACCCAGCGCGTGTGGTCCGAGATGCGGCCCATCAGCGGATCGGTGAACGCGTCGACCGTCCGGCCGATGAGCGGGATCAGGCCCGCGAGCGCCGGACGCAGGCCGGCCACCTCGACGAGAAAGTACATGTAGATCAACGAGAGCGAGGCCAGCGCGGTATTGACCGTGAAGTCGCCCGTGG
>SPBQ01000239.1 GCA_004525875.1 Myxococcales bacterium | reverse complement strand
GGTGGAGTGCGAGCGGAAACCCGTCCAAGGGTCTGCGCTACTCTTACTCCGCAGGCGCCGTCTCGCAGCCGATCAGGAAAGTGCGTATCGCCCGCGGCCGGCTGACCGTGCGCGGGGGAAAAGAGCCGTGGGCATTCACGCTCAACGAGGAATCGCAGGGTCGCATAGCCGTGAAGCTCACGCTGGGAACGGGAGTGAGCTGGTGTAGCGAAGCCCCTGCCAGGGAGTCGGGGAATCCACCTTCCACCGCCAAGTATGACCGTGTCGACCGCATGGTCGGACTACCCGACAGCCCACCTCCGGAGCTGTGCCCACAGATCCCTTCGGTCGCGAACGTACTCCTCATCAATCTCGACGATGCGCGCGTGGATGGCCTCGAATTGATGCCCACCGTCCAGCAACGCCTGATCCCGGAGAGCGTCTCGTTCTCCAACGCGTTCACGCCCGTGTCTCTCTGCTGTCCGTCGCGCGCCTCGATCCTCAGTGGCCTGCGGTTGGTGCATCATCAGGTTCTGACCCTCACAGGACCGCTCGGTGGCGCCCACCGCTTTCGGGAGTTCGGCAGCGATCAGCAGACGTTTGCAACGTGGGCTCAATCGCAGGGCCGCGTGACGGCACTGATCGGCAAGTATCTCAACAGCTACGACCCGTCGACCGAGGAACTCGGCGACGGCGCGATGTACGTGCCGCCCGGGTGGAGCACGTGGCTCGCCGCGCAGTCGCCGGAGTACTACGGCGGTGCGCTCGGCGGCGCGTACACCTGGGTATTCGGCGACGGGACGTCGCAACAGCAGGTAGGGTTCGAAGGGGCGTGCGTCGACGGGCCGTGCGCGCCGCAGGACGATGCAACGTACCGAACCGACGTCGAGGCGATGGCGATAGAGCAGGTCATTCGCGACGCACACGCCGCCGACCGCCGCTGGGTCGTCTACTGGACGCCATCGGCACCACACGTCGGATTTGACCTGGTGCCCAAGCCCGCACTCCGCCATGACGGCGTCTTCGCCGGCCTCGCGCCTCACCGCCCTCCAAGCTGGAACGAAGCGGACGCCAGCGACAAACCCCCCCACGTGCAGCTGGCCCCCGACACCGCGTCGGTCATCGAGCTCGGCGATGACATGAGACTCGGAGCATTCGACAGCTTGCTGGCGGTAGACGAGGGCATCGCTCGGCTGCTCGATCTGCTCGAGAGCCTGGAAATAGCCGACGGTGCGGGGGGGACGCAGCCGATGCTCGCCGAGACCGCAGTCATCCTCACCAGCGATAATGGCGTCACCTGGGGGGAGCATCGCCTCTTCTTGCAGGGCAAGGGCTATCCCTACGAGGAGGCCCAGCGAGTGCCGCTGCTGGTACGCATGCCGGGGGGCACCCCTCGCAGCGTCGCAGAGAGCGCGCTCACCTACGACATCGCGCCGACCGTCGCGGAGCTTGCCGGAGTGGCGGCGCCGGCCGGCCTCGATGGCCGTTCACTCGTGCCGCTGCTGCAGGGCGAGACACCGGCCCCGCCGTGGCGCAGCGACTACTGCATGGAGTACGTGCCGTGGACTCCGGAACCCGTACTGCCCAGGGAAGTGCCCCGATATCAAGGAGTCAACGACGTGGCGAACGGCCTGAAGTGGGTGGAGTACGTCGACGGTGTTCGCGAGCTATACGATCTCGCCGTGGACCCGTTCGAACTGGACAACAGAGCCGACGACCCCGCGTACGCGGCCGATCAAGCCCGTCTCTCGGCCCGGCTTGCCGAGATCTGTGCGCCTTGATCTGAGACGATCTGAGACGCGCGCGCGCCTCACGATTTCGAGTCGTCTAGCGACGATCCCGAGGACGACGAGAAACCGCCAAGTTCTTGAGATTGCTGGAAAGCAATGTGAGCTATCGTGAGCTAGAGTGAGCTCCTTTGAGCTGCTTTTCAGCAAAAGTCCCCCCCAAGTCCCCTCGCAGCATCTCACCTGACGCTCCGCCTGACCCGCTGATTAAGAGTCCGATCCCGGACCCTGACGAAAGCAGCGAATAACATCGATAACCGCCTGTACCACCGCCCTACCCCGCCTCTGGCCTTCCGCGGGTTACGGTGAAGTTCGATCGGTTTGGACCACTTACCGGCACCACCACCGGCACCGGGCCGCAGGCTCTGGTTTTAACCCCCCTGGCCGAGTTGCTCGCCCGGTCCGCGGTGCGCGGCTCCTACCTCGGGCCGTTGCTGCTCGCGGCGGTCCGCGTGGGCGAGGCGCTCGTCCAGGCGCTGATCGACTCCGGGACGCTCGATGCCTCACGGCTCGTGCGTCGCAACGGCCGACAGTGCATGGCCGTGTGCCAGCGAGTGCTTCGCTTCGGCGGCATGGTCATCTGGATCTATCTGATTCTAAATCTAATGTCGGCGCGCGAGCCGTTCGTGTCGGCGGTCGGGGCCTTGCTCGGGGCCGAGCTCGACTACGGACCCGTCGTATTCTCGTTCGGATCGATGCTGGCGTTCGGCGCGACACTCTGGGGTACGTGGGTTCTGTCACGTTTTCTGAGCTTCAGCCTCGAGGAGGAGATCTTCCCGCGCGTCACTCTGCCGCCGGGCATCCCGTTCGCGCTGGCGACGTTCACTCGCTACATCGTCCTCGTCATCGGGTTCACCGTGGCGATGGCGATGCTCGGCTTCAACGTCGACCGTCTCGCTCTTCTGTTCAGCGCGCTCGGCGTCGGCATCGGCTTCGGCCTACAGAACGTCACCAACAACTTCGTCTCGGGTATCATCATGCTGTTCGAGCGGCCCGTGAGGGTGGGCGACTCCGTCCAGCTGGACGCGCTCACGGGCGAGGTCACGCAGATCGGAATTCGCGCCAGCATCATCCGTACGTGGGACGGCGCCGACGTGATGGTGCCCAACGGCGAGTTCATCTCCGCGCGCCTCACGAACTGGACGTTCGCCGACCGCAAGCGCCGCATCATCCTGCCGGTCGGCGTCGCCTATGGAACCGAGCCAGAGCGCGTCATCGCGATCCTCGAGGAGCTGGCCGCTGCCAACGAGGAAGTGCTCGCAGACCCGGAACCATACGGACTGTTCACGGGATTCGGTGACAGCTCTCTCGACTTCGAGCTGCGCGCGTGGACCGACAGCCGGCGCGGCTGGCAATTCGTTCGCAGCGACCTCGCGGTCGCTGTAGAGCGCGCGCTCGCCGCGGCAGAGATCGTGATCCCGTTCCCGCAACACGATCTGCACGTGCGAAGCCGTGCGGATCCGGGCGGTGGTGTTATCGCAAAGGCCGCGGGGGCGGCCACCGGTGCCGGCGGCGACGAGACGGCGCGACCGGTGGCGGTGACCGATGCGCCGGATGACGTCGACAGGGACGAGTGAAGCGGGTTCGCGGTCTCCGCGTGCTTCTCGGTGTCCGTGACGGTGCCGGGGCCCCGGGTCCGGAGGAGCATCGCCGCCGTACCGCTTGCGCAGCACGCTCGACTGGCGCACGCCGCGCGCGGTTGACCTCCGGGTGTTCAGCGACGCTTCGACGTCCACCGCTGCACAGGTTCATTCTCTGCCACTGATTTACTCCTGCAGCATTCCGCGCGGAATGTCTGATCAGTGGTCTCGATCTGAAGGGGAGCGCTATACAGGCTTCATACATCTGGCCCAGCGGCGCGACTCGTGTGCCAAAGAGCGAGAATCTCGACAGTATCGGATGCGACCCGATAGTAGAGGTGGTATCGGATGCGCGAGAGCAAGACTCGACGCACACCTGCCAGCCGGGCATCGATCGCAGAGGCACCGATCTCGGGACGGGCGGAGACGAGTTGAAACGCGCGCGCGATCTCCATGCGGAACAGGGCCGGCGCGTTCGATCGATTCGTGCTCCACCAGTCGGCGGCTTCGGCTATCTCACGAGCGGCGCGACGGGTGACGACGACCGGGTGCACGCAAGTCAGCTACCGCGCTCGAGCCTCGAGAGAACCTCATTCGCGGGCACTGTATTGCCGTCGTCGGCCTGCTGGATCGCTTCGTGAAGAGCGGCCTCGTCCGCGGGGCCGAGCTCGAACTCTTCCGACTCCTCAGGCGCTACGACGGTGACCGTCGCACCCTCCGGGAGCACGTCATCATCCACGACGACCTTGCCAGAGATGACTTTGCCGGATGTGATCCGCATGCCGTCAACAATACTCTCGTCCCGCCCCTCCGTCGAGAGCAGTCGGCAAAGCTATACAACCCCCTGCATGCGCCTCCGCAATAGCCGCTAGGCCTGCTGGTCTCCTGCGAACGGGCTGCCGGTCATGGACCGTTCGCGCAAGGGCTGACCATCCATCAGAGCAGCCCGGCTGCCATCCCTTGGCTGAGCAGCTGGATCGGGAACGAGGTATGCAGCACCTGTCGCAAGCTTCCCGCGAAGTCGGTCGCCGGTGGCTCGGCCAGTTCCCCAGCCACCGTATGGGCCGTGATCGAGACCGGGACGGACAACATCATCTTGGAAGGCGTCGACAATCTACTGTTCCCGGCGGCGCTGACGCTGATCGTCGCGGGATTCTGGTGGCTCATCAAGACCGTCACGGCGTACACCGTGGCGCACAGCATCACGCTGGCGCTGACATCGCTCGGCCTGCATGAGCGGTCAATGTTCGTGAGGGTGGTCGTGGACGTGCCCACCGAAGAAATGATCCTCGGTGATCTTCATGACGCGGGCCTTCAGCTCCACCCGGGTTCCGAACTTCCGCATCTCGTCAGGAAGACCCGAAGGCTCCTCGATGAACTCGGGGATCGGCGACGTGTAGCTGAAACCTTCCGTCCTCTCGTCGAAGTCCGCCCGCACGCGC
>SPBQ01000276.1 GCA_004525875.1 Myxococcales bacterium | reverse complement strand
TCCGAGGCGGAGGCCGGCGAGGGGCGCACGCTCGTTGACGGCGTGCGCGCCGCCGCCGATCGCGCGCTGGCCTGGGAAGAAGTCCAGGAGGTCGCCATCGCGCAGTTCTGTTCCACGACCGCGCTCGACGTGGTGCGCGTTCCCGCTCTCACTGCAGAGGAGTTCGGTCTGCCGGAGGTAGAGCAGATCGCACGTATGCTCCATGAGGCGGCTCCGGAGTCAGTTCGATGAGCTTCTCTAGCCTGGTCGAGAACCATCGCACCCTGGTCTGTGTGGGCAGCGGAGGAGTGGGGAAAACGACGACCGCCGCCGCGCTCGCGCTGCACGGAGCAATGACCGGGCGCCGCTCGATGGTGCTCACGATCGACCCGGCTCGCCGGCTCGCGCAGTCGCTCGGGGTCGACTCGCTCGGCAGCGACGGCGAGAGGATCGCGCCCGAGGTTCTGGCCGCTGCCGGCGTGGACGTTCGTGGCACGCTCAGCGCCGGAATGCTCGATCAGAAGAGCGCGTGGGACGAGTTCATCGCGCGCCATGCGCCGTCCGCCGAGGCTCGCAATACGATCCTGAGCAACGAGTTCTACCAGCACCTGTCACGGTCGTTCGCCGGCTCGACGGAGTACATGGCGATCGAGGAGCTCTGCCGCATCCACGAGTCGGGGCTCTACGATCTCATCGTCCTGGACACACCGCCGACGACCCACGCGCTCGTTTTTCTGGAGGCTCCGCGTCGCCTCGAGGATTTCATGGACCGCAGCATCGTCGGCTGGCTCGTCAAGCCGTACCTGTCGGTCGGCTGGTCGGCATGGAAGACGGCGAGTCGTACCGTTCGGTTCGTCGTCACGCGGATCGAGGAAGCGGCCGGTGCGCGTACGCTGGCCCAGATCTCGGAGTTCTTCGTGGCGATGGAGACCCTCTTCGACGGAATCACCGAGCGCGGCCGCAAGGTACGCGGACTCCTGGCCGGGCCCGACACGGCCTTCATCCTGGTTGCGGGTCCGGAAGAGCAGGTGCTTGGCGAGAGCGAACATCTGACGACGAAGATGAGCGAGCTCGGGATGCCGCTGCGTGGGGTAGTGATGAATCGCATTCACCCGCTGCCGGGCGCGGCCGACCTCGGCGTGTCGTTCGAGGAACTCTGCGAGCTCCTGGTCTCGGAGTGTCCGGCTCTCGGCGAGATGGAGGGCTCCGTTGTCGAATGGCTGGCGTCCACCTACATGGACGGATGTACCGTTGCCCGCGCCGAGGACGTTCGGCGGGAGGTGTTCGAAGCGGGTCTACCGGGAGACGTCGTGTTGGCGGTCGTCCCCGAGTTCGAACGCGACGTTCACGAGATCCGCGCATTGGCCCGAGTCGCGTGGCAGATCTGTGGCGCGGCGGGCGAGGGGAAAGTCGAAGGGCCGGTGGGCCGGGTCGACTAGGTCGGTCCCTGCGGGCGGCTCACAGGGACTCGAACATGCCCCACGCGCCGCAGGTGTGGCAGCGCGCCTGCCAGACGTCTTCCGTAGCGGCGCAGACCTCGCACACGTAGGGCTGAGCCCAATGCTGGCCGGCTGAGAGCGCTTGCTGGTACGAGCTGTGCGCCAGCGCGGTATCGTCACGCGAATCGTGGATCTCGCCCAACAACGCGAGCGCCCGTGGACCGTGCCCGTTCTCGGACATCGCGCTGAGGACGCCGGCGGCCTCCTCCACTCGTCCGTGCTCCATTAAGTAGTGCGCGGCGCGCAGCCGAAGCGCGGAGCTGTCTGGATGGCTCGCGACCAGCTTCGAGTACAGTCGAGCGACCCGGACGGATTCCTCCGGCGGAACGATACTCTCGATCGAGTCGAGGACTGCACCGCGTGGTCTGCGACGCAGCGCCTTCTCGAGGAGCTTGTATGCGCGTCGCCAATCTCCGGCCTCCGTGAGCATGCGCGCGCGGTCGATTGTGACGGGCAGGAACTCGGGCGCGTCGTTCGTGAGCTCTTTCAAGGCGGTGCCACGGGCGGCCTCGTCAGCGCTGTTGGAGGCTTCGTAGCGCGCGCCGAGCAGCCAGTTCTGCTCCGACGCGTCGTCGGGATTGAGCTCGACGATGCGGCTCTGGATCTCGCCCGCGCGGGTCCAGGAATCGGTCTCGAAGAGCAGGTCACGCAGCATCGTGAGCATCGACATGCTCGTCGGGTATACCGAGACGGCGCGCTCGAGCGCGCTCAGTGCCGCGGGGGTGTCACCGGTCGCTCGGCATGCGCGGGCCAGCGCGAACAGCAGCAGCGGCTCGTTCCCGAAGTCCTTCTGGCCCTCCTCGAGCACCTTGCGTGCCTGGATCGCGCTGTGGTCGAGCAGATACGTTTCGGCGAAATCGATGACGTCGCTGATCTCCATGGCGCGCTTCTGCGTCGCCTTCTTCAACAAGCTGCGGGCGCGTTTGTACTCTCCGGCGAGGATCAGCGAGCGGGCCTCGGTGATCTGTGTCGCATTGCGCTCCGCCAGGCGCAGCTCGCGGTTGACGCTCCAGTCGCGCAGGGCATGCCGGCCCTCGCGCATGAGGGCGAGCACGAACATCACGACGGCGCCGGCGATGGCCGCCGCGATCATCAGGATTCCGAGGGGGAGCGTGAACGCTATGTCCGGCGTGAGTCGGAACGACGTCTCCTGAGCGTTCCAGTGCACAAGAAGCGCGACCGTTGCCACGAGGGCGACGAACACGATGATTGCTGCGATCCGACGTAGCATTATTCGAGTGGTGAGGGCGGGTTCATGCCCGGGTTTGCTCTATTGCAGACCCCGACTCGTAGGTCCAGCGGGGCGCGTCGGCCCACAGACGTTCGAGTCCGTAGAGCTCCCGGGTCTCGGCCAGGAATACGTGCACGACCACCTCGCCGAAGTCGAGCAGCCCCCAGTGGCCGTTCTCGACGCCCTCGACGGACAGCGTCGAGTGGCCGGCTTCCTTCATGCCCTCGCGTACCCGCTGGCAGATGGCGCGCACCTGGATGTCGGATCGGCCGGTGCAGATGACGAAGTAGTCGGTGATCGAGGACAGCTCCGACAACTGGAGAAGGAGGATGTCGGTGGCCTTGCGGTCGGCGGCCAGCTCGGCGGTGAGCCGGGCCATCTCGGTTGCGGTCGGGGGTGCGCTCAACGGTTCAGCGTTGCTCAGCTTGCGCGGCTCGCGGGCGCCTCGTAGAGCCGGTTGCGAATGATATACTGTGCGACATCGCGGCCGGTGAAGCGCGCGAGCTTCTCAACGCGCGCGGCTGTCTCCGTCTGTGCGCGGCACGCGATGAACTCGCGCACCTGCGACGCCGAGATGTCGAGACCGTCGATCTGGTGGGCGCGCAGAACGTGTCCGCTCTGATGAACGTAGCAACTGATTCGCGGATCATAACAACAGGCGACACGCGCAGCAACGGGAGGCAGCAAGGGCGAGCTGCGCGCGGGTTCTCCGGGCCGCGAGGTCACGATCAGGTTGGCCGTCGCGAGCAGGCTCGCGGGGCGGTGCCAGGTGTCGATCAGATCGTAGGCGTCGGCCCCCAGGATGAGGAAGAGCTCATCGCCGGGGCACTCGCGCGACAGCTCGGCGAGCGTGTCAGACATGTAGGACGGTCCTGATCGGCGCACCTCGATCTCGCTGATCGTGAACAGAGGGTCGTCGGCTGCAGCAAGCCTCAGCATCTCCAACCGGTGCTTGATCGAGGCCGGCTGCGCGTCGCGCTTGTGCGGCGGGCGGGCGGAGAGCACGAGCAGCACACGGCCGAGCTCGAACGCGGCGGCGGTGTGGTGCGCACTCGTGAGATGCCCCAGATGAACCGGGTCGAAGGTACCGCCGAGTATTCCGAGACGCGCCACCGGCTCAGCGAATCTGCCCGGTCCCGTGAACGATGTACTTGTACGTCGTTAGCTCCCGGAGCCCCATCGGTCCGCGCGCGTGAATGCGGTTCGTCGAGATCCCGATCTCGGCGCCGAATCCGAACTCGAAGCCGTCGGTGAAGCGCGTTGATGCGTTCTGGTAGACGACCGCCGAGTCGACGCCGGTGAGGAAGGTGCTCGCCGTACCGTCATCCTCCGTGACGATGGCATCGGAGTGACCCGATCCGTACTCGTTGATGAAATCGACCGCATCGTCGACCGAGTCGACGATCTTTACCGCAAGGATCAGGTCGAGATACTCGGCGCTCCAATCGTCTTCGGTGGCGGGCCTGACGCCGGCGAGGATCGTGCGCGTGCGCTCGCAGCCCCGTAGCTCGACGCCGGCGTTCTCGAATCGCGAGCCTATGGCTTCGAGGAACGGTCGCGCGACCGCGTCGTGCACGACGAGATTTTCCATCGCGTTGCAGACGCCCGGACGCTGAACCTTGGCGTTGAGTGCGATCTCGACGGCGCGCCCGAGGTCGGCGTGCTCGTCGACGTA
>SPBQ01000186.1 GCA_004525875.1 Myxococcales bacterium | reverse complement strand
TGCTTGCGAGAGTGCAGTCGGCGGCCGACGCGCTCCGCGGCGGCGCGGTCGTGCCGGACGCCGCGCTCGCGCAGGCCCAGCGCGACGCCCTCGATCGTCTCGAAGTGCTTCGATCCGATGCGGGCAGCGGCGCACCGGCCGATGACCCCGGCCGTATCCCCTTCCTCGAGCAGCTCGATTCCCGACGTCAGATCGTCGCCCGGCAGCTTGCGATCGAAAGCTGGCTCGCCGACTGGGCCGCCGCCAAGGCCGGTTGAACGGCGTGAGCAACGGCTCGCCATGAAGAGCTCCCGCGAGGCGGATTATCCCGGAACCGACGTGGTTGGACCGCACACCCCGGATTGCGGACGGGCGCATCGATCCCTACTCTGAGTCGATAGGCAACCTTCCAGCGGTTGGGAGTTGTGGCGAGCCGCCTGGCTCGGCGAGGAGGTGTCGGATGAACACTACAATTCGCGCGTACTTTGGTGTCGCATTTCTGATTTTTCTTCTGGTATCGGTCCCCGGGATCTCGCGGGCGGCGCAGGGCGACTGTAGTCAGCCGGTCACGAACGGCCCCGGACCGGCCGCGACCGACTGCCTCTTCATCCTCCAGGTCACGGTCGCGATCCAGAGCTGTGATCCGGATCCGTGCGTGTGCGCCCCCAAGGGCACCTTGCCACCGAGCGCGACCGACGCGCTGATCTGCCTGCAAGTTGCTACCGGCGCGGGAAGTGGGCTGAACTGCCCGTGCTTTACTTCCAACAACTGCAATAGCAGCCAGGCGCCAACCTGCGGCGGAGATTGCGATCTGGGACGGATCTGCGCGCCGGATCCGCAGTTCCCGCAAGAGTGTGAGTGCCTGAACGCCTGCGAAGCCTCAGCCGCCCCCGCATGCAACGCGAGCTGTGAAGACGACGAGCCGGGCGCGATCTGTCAGTCCCTGCGAATCACGACGCCGGGCCAAGCCCCCCTTGATGCGTGCGTCTGCCTGCCGTCCGGCACCGAGTTCTGCACCGATGCGAGCGCACCCGACTGCGAGGGTGTATGCACGCCGGGAACCGCCTGCGAGCCCGCCGGCGGCGGTGCGTGCGCATGTGCCGCTCAGCCCGCGCAGCCACAGTGTACCCAAGCGTCCGTGCCGGGCTGCGGCGGCAGCTGTCCGGACGGTTTCATCTGCGAGAACACCGGTGGGAGTTGCGGCTGCGCGCAGTACCAAGCCCAGCCCGAAACCTGCTTTGATGCCGGCAGCCCGACATGCGGCGGCACCTGCACGTTCGGAGAGCAGTGTGCAGTCGACTTCCTCGGCGACTGCGAGTGCTTCGATCCGTGCGAGGTCGGCGCCGCGCCAGCCTGCAACGGTGACTGCCCGGACAACGGCGAGAGCTGCGTCACGCGCAACGTGAGCTTCGGCGGCAGCTCGCTCGATTTCTGCGAGTGCTTGCCGGACTAGCTCACGCTCGCCGTCGATCGTTGATTGCCGATCTTTCGTGCACGCACATCCAGCGTGATGCGCTGGATGTGCGTGCACTCCTTCCTCCGCGGTGAGATTCTCTTTCAGGTCATCGGCCGATTGGTGGAGATCCGAGCCCGGGATACCGGGTCGATCGCGTCCAGCGTCGAGCCGTTCGGAGCTGCACGTCAGCGCACGCCCGGAAGCTGGGGTGCGATCACCGCGAACACGACGGCGACCGCGATCGTGACGCTCAGCCGTACGAGCGCGGAGCGCTCGCTTGCGAAAGCGTAGCCGACGAGCGCCCCCGCGCCGAGTGATGCCACGGTGAGCCACCAATGGCCGGCCTGGAACAGCGGACGAACGGGGGGGGCGAGCGAGTAGCGCATCTGCCACTCGTTGAACCATGTGACCCACGGCACGGGTAGCACACCGGGCTGCATCCAGAACGTCATGAATCCGAGGCCGAGCGTGGCACCACCGATGACGCCGTCGAGCGGCTGGCGAAGGCGCGCGAGCCGCTGGCCGGCGAGCGCAAGCACCGCTGCCCAGAGAAGCGGTGCGAAGGCGAAGTGCCGGCCCGGATCCGGATCCCACCCCAGCAGTGCGACCGCGCTCGCACAGCCCGCGACGAACAGCGTCGCCAGGTTGATTCCCGCGACGGGCTCATAGCGCAAGTGGACCTGCACCAGCGCGTACGCGGCCACCGGGATTCCGAGGAACAGCACGCCCTGGAACGAATAGAGCGTGTACTCGATGATCAGCTGCGGGGAGCCCGCCGCGAGGATCACGACGGAAACGGCCAGCATCATCAACAGGAACGCCAGCAGGCCGTGCAGGTGGGGCTCCGCGACCGCCGCCCAGCTCGCCTGCCGAATGCCGATGCTCCACAGCAGCCCGCCCACCAGAACGAAGGCCGGCCACAGTGAAAGCGGCCGAGCGGCTTCCGCCTTCAGATCAACGAAGACATTCATGCTCTCGTGGTAGCCGAGCAGCCCGATCGCCGCCGCCAGCCAGAGCCCGTTGAGCATGGCCAGTGCGTCGTCGGAGGTTCGTCCTCGCGCCAGCAGTACGAGGGCGGCTGCTATGACCGCCACGCTCGCCCATAGCTGATCGTGGACAGCGAAATAGCCGGCCTGCGACCAGGTGGTCACCCACGTGTGGAGCCCGACCTGATAGCTGAAAACGACTAGTCGTCCGGGAAGCGGATAGGTTGCCAGCCAGCTGAACGCGGCCACACCCAGCCACGTTGCGGGGATCAGCCATCGCCCGGCGGAGCTCGGCAACACCCGTCGGCTCTCGCGGGACAGCCAGCGTCCGAGATCGAGCGCGCCGACGAACAGGCCGGCGCCGAGCCACATCCACACCAGGTCCGCGACGCCGAGCGCACCCTGGAACGCGAGCAGCGTCGCGGACGCCGCCGCAGACAGATCGGCCCTGACGGCGAGATAGAGATAGATGCCGAGGACCGAGCATGTCGCACCGAACACGCGCACCGGCGTCAGCACCACGGCCAGCCTGCCGGCGAGCGCCGTGCGTACGGCGAGCGGGTTCGCGAGCAGCGCGAAGTACGCGGCACCTAGCAGAAGACTACGCACGAGCAGCGGTGCGTCCGGCATCAGCTCGCGCATTCCGAAGGCGCCGCAAGTCAGATACCCCGCGGCGAGGCACAGCAGCAGGAGCCAGAGCTGTTGAGCCCGACCGTCGGAGCGGGCGCAGACCGACCAGCCGACGACCAGCATCCACATCGTCGGGATCGCGAACGCCGGCGTGCCGGCCAGAGCACCGCCGATGATCATCCCGTACCAGGCGAGGTAGGTGCAGACGAGGAGGTAGGAGTGCGGCGCGAGGCGAGCCGCAGCGGCCATCGCGAACGCACACCCGGCCGTGAACAGTGCCAGTCCGGCGTAGAGCGCTTCGACGCCGACTTCGAGCGACTCGGCCCGCGGCGACGCCGCGTATCGCGAGACGAGCCACGCCGTGAGCAACGTGCCGGCGGCGACCAACGCGACGCCGAGTCGGCCCAAGGCACCGGAACGCCATCCGCTGGAGACCAGCTGCGCGGCAGCGACCGTGTCCGACATGCGGACGTCGCGGATGTAGCGGGTCCCCGATGTACCGATGAGCCCGACGAGTCGGCCAAGAGCGGCGGCTACTGAACGTCGGCTGCCCCGGGGCATCTCGGCTTCTACCTACCCGCTTCCTTCTCCTCGATCACGCGGCGGCATTCCGTTACTTCACGAATGCCGATAGCCTCGCGCCGGTCGCACCAGACAGTACAACCGCAGGGGCACGAGCTCATGGGCCTGCCGAACAACGATTCACGACACCGCAACAGCCGTGCGCTGTTCGAGCGCGCCGAGCGGGTAATCCCGGGCGGGATCTACGGCCATCAGACGCCGCAGATGCTCACGCGCGACCGCTTTCCCTTCTTCCTCGCCGACGCGGAGGGCTGCCGCATCCGCGACGTCGACGGCAACGAGTACATCGACTTTCTCTGCGGCTTCGGCCCCGTCGTCCTCGGCTACCGGCATGCGAAGGTGGAGGAAGCCGCCGAGCGACAGCGCCGCCAGTGCGACACGATGAATCTACCTGCGCCGGTGATGGTCGAGCTGGCGGAGCGGCTGGTGTCGGTCACACCCGGCGCGGCCTGGAGTGTGTTCGCCAAGAACGGCGGTGACGTCACGACGTGGGCGCTGGCTGTCGCGCGTGAAGCGACAGGGCGTGACCTCGTCGCGATGGTCGACCACACCTACCACGGCACGGCCGGGTGGTGTAACCCGTTCGGCAACGGATTTCCCGACGGCGAGCGCGCGGGGATGCGCGCGTTCCAGTGGAACGATGCCGCGAGCCTCCGGGCGCTGATCGATCGTGAGGGTGCGTCGATCGCAGCGGTGATCGTCACACCGTTTCGACACGAGGCGTTCGAGGATTCGCAGCTGCCCGCCAACGAGTTCCTGTCTGACGTGCGGCGGATCTGCGACGAGAACGGTTCGGTGATGATCGTCGACGACGTGCGCGCGGGTTTCCGCATCGACATTGGCGGATCAACCCAGCGGTGGGGCGTCACGCCCGACCTGCTCGTCTACTCCAAGGCGCTCGCCAATGGCTATCCTCTGTCGGCGATGATCGGTGCGGATGCGCTTCGTGACGCCGCGCGCGCGGTCTTCGTCACCGGTACGACGTTCACACAGGCCGTGCCCATCGCCGCTGCGCTCGCCACGCTCGAAGAGCTCGAGCGCACCGACGGCATCGCTCACATGGATCGCATGGGTCGCCGCCTCTGCGACGGTCTCCTCGAGCGAGCAACTGCCGTGGGCGTGGAAGTGAGGCTCAGCGGTCCGCCTTCGATCCCGTACATGAGCTTCGTCGACGACGAGAGCGATTTCGCGCGCAGCAAGCTGTGGGCGGGCGCCTGCGCCGACGCGGGAGCGTTCTTCCACCCGCTGCACAACTGGTTCATCAGCGTTGCCCACGCTGAAACCGACATCGACGAGGCGCTCGACGCTGCCGAGCGTGGCTTCTCGGACGTACGCGCCGCGTTCTGAATCCTCGGGTGTTGTGATCGACGCGTGCGAGTACGGAACCCGTTACCGCTGCGCAGACCCGTCCGATGTAGGTTGCTCACCGTTCCCGCCACCGACAGCGCCGCGCACTCCGGTCTTCGGCGCGGCGCGCGGCTCGAGTGCCACGTCGATCGTCATCTCGCCACCGTCCAGATCGACGCTGCTACCGGAGCTGTTCCAGCCGGTCGCCACGATCTGAAGGCGCGCCGCACCGGCCGGCAGATTCTCGAAGTCGGCGATGCCGCGGATGTCGCTCTGTCCCTCGATCCAGCTACGATCAGTCCGGACCCAGACCGAAGCACCGCGCACCGGCTCGCCACCATGGTCACGCACACGCACGATGAGATCGACGCCGTCGCCGACATCGACGCGCTCATGCTCAGCGGCCTGCGTCTCGGCCTGATCCGGTTGCGCGCCGGCGCGC
>SPBQ01000215.1 GCA_004525875.1 Myxococcales bacterium | reverse complement strand
CGGTGAGGTCGGCCTCCATGCGTGCGCGATTGGGGACGCCCATGGATTCGCGTGTTATCGACGAACGGCCGAGCCCAGACAAGCTCGAGCGCGTGGCGCCCCATGAGGTCGCTGCAACAGGCGGGCGAGGTGCGCTGCTAATGCGTCAGCGGAATTGCTCCTATCCGGTCATCGTACACGCTACCGAGGTACATGACGCCGTTGGCTTCGAGCGCGGTCGCGACGGCTCCGAGCTCGGAACCGTCGTGTTCGAGAACCTGGGACGTTGCCAGCGTGACCGGGTCGACCTCGTATACCGCCCACCCGGTGGTGCACGGGCGTTTTCCGAGCGCGCACAGCATGAAAACGGAGCCGGACGTGTGGGTGGCCACAAGGAGTGTGCCGCGGCTGGTCCACGTCAGGCCGTCGGGGTTCCCGCCGATGTCGACGGCGATGCGGCCTGCTATCGCGTCGAGCCTCAGCCGGTAGAGCTTGCCGGTCATGGTCTCGGTGTAGAACAGCGTCTCGCCATCCCGCGTCAGGGCGACACCGTTGGCCAGCGCCGATTCGGTGTTGTCGACCTCGCTCCATCCTTCATCCGGCCGCCAGCGGATCACATTGCCCGTCTTCGTGCCGAGCAGGGCGGAACGGATCGTGTGCCACAGCGAGCGATCGGGCAGGTAGTTCGACGCGATGAAACCGCCGTCGTTGTGTGGTGCAACATCGTTAGCGAGCACCGCGCCGGGCGTCGGCACGCAGGCCTTCCAGATGAGCTTCATGAGCTTCGCGCTCTCGCGACGGCCCGCGAGCTTGAAGATCTCGACCGCCTCGCGCCCGCCGAGCGCTCCGCGGTGGCCGACCACGTAGACGAAGGTTCCGTTGTCCCGGTCGGCTACGGCGATACCGTGGGGGTAAAACGCGTTCGCTTCGGGCGGCTCCGTGCAGCCCGGGTCGCCGAGGGTCGTGTCGGACTCGGCGGCGACAGCGTCGGGGGACGGGGGCCACAACCGCACGATGGCGCCCTCGTCGGCCGTCACGGCCGAGAGGAATCCGCCGGCCGTCTCCCGGTCGCTGTCCCAGCGCATGCTGGACACGATGACGATTCCGGCGTCCGGCGCGTACGCGAGGTCTTCGGGGTTGCGCAGACCGCAAAGCGTCGGGATCTCACCCAGGCTGTCGCAGGGCGGTCGCGGGTCGCCGGCACAGGCCGAGGCGATCAAGCAGAGACAGGTGAGCACGAGAGCCTGTGGGTAGGCTGCGAAAGTCATCATGGAACCTTAACCGCGCCGAAACCCGGTGCCAAAGCGGTGACCGCCGGCGGGTCGGCGCTCACCCGAATGGGTTCTTCTGACCGGTTGGGGGGCAAAACCGGTTTCTGGCGTTCGCCAAGTTGGCTAGTGTTCACGGAGAGTGGTGTGGGCCGCGGTGAGAGCCGACGGCGCTCGGCCGTGGCCGGGTGTTCCGCGCTGCTCGTTTCTAGCATCGAGCTTCCGGAAGGCACCGGGTCGTGCAGTTCCGGTACCCGGTACGAGGTCCGTTCGAGTTGAACCGGTCATTGACGATGAAGCGGGTGATCGCGGTTTCCGCCGTGGTTGCGGTATGGGGTGCCGCGGCCGCTGTGATGGCGACCGAGGCGGTGGGGCCGACGCTGCCTCCCAGCCTCGATCCAGTGGTCTTCGAAGCCCCCTCCGTGCTCAACGCCCACAAGCCCCAGGGTCGGATCAGCAACGTCTACGGCGGCCCGGGGCTCGAGAGCAATGCGCAGGTGGCGACCGGCGGCGCCGGCACGTGGCTCAGTGTGTGGCACTCCTCGGACACCCTCGGCGAGCGGATCGGCGACGACTGGGACATCCTCGTGTCCCGTTCCGAAGATGGCATCACGTGGTCGCCGCCCTCGGCGCTGAATCGCAACGCCGACATGGACACCGGCGATGACCTCTCGCCGACGATCGCTACGGACGAAGCGGGCACCTGGATCACGGCGTGGGCCTCGAACGACTCGTTCGGTGGTGCCTTCGGCCGTGACCAAGATATCTTCTTTGCACGCAGCACGAACGACGGCCGCACCTGGAGCCACCCGGTACCGCTCAACGTCAACGCTTCGCAGGACTGGGGCGACGATACGAGCGTTCGAATCGCCACCGACGGTTCGGGCCACTGGGTCGCGACCTGGTCGTCGAACGATTCGCTGTCGTTTCGCGTTGGCGGCGACACCGACATCCTGGTCGCCCGCTCGGCGGACAACGGTGCGACCTGGACCGATCCGATACCGCTGAACTCCAACGCCCAGACTGACACGGGCTTCGACGCCACGCCGGACATCGCGACGGACGGTTCCGGCAACTGGATCTCGCTGTGGTCCTCTGGTGATTCGCGCGGCGGCAGTATCGGTACCGACCGCGATATCTTGATCGCGCGCCCGGCCGACCAGGGGAGTACGTGGACGGCACCCGCGCCACTCAACAGCAGCGCCACCAGCGACTCGAACTCCGACTGGAGCCCGCGGCTGGCGACCGACGGGCGCGGCCACTGGGTGGCCGTGTGGACATCCGCCGACAGCCTCGGCGACGCGATCGGCGTTGACCGCGACGTCCTCACCGCGCGCTCGCAGGATAACGGTCTCACCTGGAGCCAGGCCCGTGCCCTGAACCAGAACGCTGCCGTCGACTCGCGCGAGGACTCCTCACCCGACATTGCGGCCGACGGTCTGGGCAACTGGATGGTGATCTGGCACGCCTGGGGCGGCTTCACCTACGACGACGGTAGCGATGCCGACATCGTTGTTGCCTACTCCGGAGACAATGGACGCAGCTGGTCGGCACCGCTCGATGCAAACCGGCACGCGCGCCGCGACAACGTCGACGACATGCTCCCGGCGCTGGGCACCGACGGTGCCGGCAACTGGATCGCGGTCTGGCAGTCGTTTCACCCACCGGGCTCGCGGACCGAGGACTTCGAGTGGCGAATCCTCGCCGCTCGTGGCCTCGTCAGCCCGCGGCCTCCCGAACCCGCGCGCTGAGGTGAGCGTTGTCCGAGTGGAGGCCCGATCCGTTCGGCTGCGTCTGCGAATGACATACGCGTGCCCCGATGTTACGTAGGGCGTCGCTCCGCACCCGGCGCACGCCTTCCTCCTCTCCCCGAGCGCTCGAGAACGCACGAGATACGGTGCGGAGCCCAGGAGGCTCCGGAATGTCCGCCACCACAAAAGGCCGCAGTATACCGGCGCGGTTCCCGGGATAGACCGGCGTGGACAAGGGGCAGTCACTACGCGCGCACATCTGTGAACAGGTGGGCGAGGGGACCTTTGACGTAGAGCTCGGCAACGTCTTGCTCGACCTCACGATGCCGGCGAAGGCGATCTCGTGCGAGGTCAACAAAGCGGGACTGGTCGATATTCTCGGGATCACCGGCCAGCAGAATGTCCATGGCGAGGATGTCAAGAAGCTCGACGTCTACGCCGACGAGCTCATCGTCAAGACCATGCGCGACACCGGAGCCGTGTGCGGGATGGCGTCGGAGGAGAACGAGGAGGTCATCCCGCCGTCGCGGGAGGGCCGCGAGAGCCGCTACGTCCTGTTCTTCGATCCGCTCGACGGGTCGTCGAATATCGATGTCAACGTCAGCATCGGTACGATCTTCGCCGTCTACCGCCGTAGATCGACGAACGGTGCAGCGACGCCGGACGACTTCCTGCAGCCGGGCACCAACCAAGTGATGGCCGGATACTTCGCGTACGGTTCGAGCACCATGCTGATCTACACCGGCGGTGCCGGCGTGCACGGCTTCACGCTCGATATCGCTCGCGGCGAGTTCCTGATGTCGCACCCCGGCATCACGACGCCCGCTCGCGGGAGGACCTTCAGCTGCAACGAGGGCAACTCCATCAAGTGGGAAGAGTCGACCCGGCGGTACGTTTCTTCCCTCAAGAAGAAGGACGGCCCGGGGCGGCCGTACTCGGGACGGTACGTCGGCTCATTCGTCTCGGATTTCCACCGCAATCTGCTCAAGGGCGGCATTTTCTTGTATCCAGGGCAGCGCGAAGATCCGGGCAAGCCCTACAAGGGCAAGCTGCGGTTGATGTACGAGGGCAACCCGATGGCATTCATCGTCGAGCAGGCCGGGGGCCTGGCAACCGACGGCGACCAGCTGATCCGGGAGATCCAGCCGACAGACATCCACCACCGAACGGCGCTGATCATCGGCAGCCGTGAGGACGTCGAAGAATACCTGTCCTACCGCAGCGACAGCCGTTCCTAGCCCGGCCGCCTCACTCGGTGACCGCACTTGCGGTGCGGCACGCCACGGCGCAGTTGCAAGCATGGCGACTCGTTGCCGCGTCGTCGTCACCGCATTGTCAGGTCGTCGGCGCGCGTGAAACTCCGCACTCTCCGGTGATAAGCCGCAGTGATGCGTCCGGAGATACCCAGCAAACCGCACGAAGTCCGTAAGGCATAGTGCTCAAACAGCCTTCTGGGCGTTCCTCGGGTCATGAGCACCCACCCATCTGGATTGATTAGCGAAACTGGCGTGGGGATTGCACTCATCGACTGACCGCCTCTGTCGCCATACCCACCACTTGGGTGGGTGCGACGGCGGCAACAAGGAGCGAACAGTCGATGGCCCCTCACCGGATCGTGACGCTAGTGGTCGCGCTGGCGCTCGTACTGAGCGGCACCCACGCCGGTGCCCAGGTTGCCTGCACGGCTACTGTCATGCTGGACGAGCCGGTTACCTGGCTCACGCTCAGTCTCCAGGTCGGCTACACCCAGCCCGCCATCGAGTTCGACGGTAGCGGAGCGGGCGTTCTCTGCACGAACCGCGCGACCGGGGTCTCGACGTTCAATGACGACGACGCGGGGCTCCTCACCGCCGAGCTCACGGCCGCTGGCGCCTCGACGGGACCCGAGGCGTTGTTCGACTGCAGCTTCACGGCGATCACGGAACCGGCCCCGGGCGATTTCGCGGCCGCCGTCGTCGAGGCCATCGATCCCTTGCTGCAGAGTATCGCCCCACTGCCGAGCGTGGCCTTATCG
>SPBQ01000347.1 GCA_004525875.1 Myxococcales bacterium | reverse complement strand
TCGTCCGGATGACGAGCGACGGCGCTCCGCCCGACGGCTTCGGCGAAGCGATCACGATCGATAGCGCGGGCGATGTGCTGATCGAAGGTGAGCTGCGGGCCAAGGGGGGCGGCGGCAGCAGCGGGGGTGGCGAGGTCGAGGTCAGCGCTTTCGGCGTTATCGAGATCTCTTCGACCGCGACTCTCGACGTGTCGGGCACCGACGGTGGCGGTGGTGACGTATCGCTGCTCGGCGACTCCGGGATCGTGATGGGCGGGACGATCGTGGCGACCGCGAGCCCTCAAGGCGTGGCCGGCTCGGTGGATCTCGATTCTTCGGGAGGGGCGCTGACGATCGGCGGCACGATCCGCGTCGACGGGGCCAGCAGCGGTCTTGCGACGTTCAGCGGCTGTGACATCAGGCTCAGCTCCGGGGCCTTGATCGACAACAAGCCCCCCGGAGGCCTCAACCGTTTCGTGGCGCGCGAGAAGTTCACCGCCTCGGCCGGTAGCAGCACGCGCGCGGGGACGGGCGGCGCGAACCAGATCGCCTACCGTTCGAACAGCAAGCCGCCTGTGGTTGCCGGGGTGATGTCGCCGGCTCCCAGGCTCGAGCTCACGCCGCAGCTCATCGGTTGCCCCGTGTGCGGCAACCGCGAGGTGGAGTTCGGAGAGACCTGCGACGACGGCGATGCCACGGGTGGCGATGGTTGCAGTGCGAACTGCCAGGACGAGGGCTGCATCTCCGATACGCCCGGCTATCCGACGGTCGCGCTGTGCGACGACGGCGACAACTGCACAGTCGACATTTGCAACCCACAGACCAGCTCCTGCGACCATTCGGCTTCCTGCGACGATGGTATCGACTGCACCGATGACACCTGCCAGGGGACAACCTGTGTGAACACGCCGAACGACGCGTTCTGCGACGGCATCAACGAATGCGCGATCTCGATCTGCAGCGCGGCGTCGGGGTGCGTGGTGGACACGCCGCTCGAGGGGCCGTGCGACGACGGCCAGTTCTGCAACGGCGCCGACACCTGCAACGCCGGACAGTGCTCCGTCCACACGGGTAATCCTTGCGCCGGGTTTCCTGAGTGTCAGGACGGCTGCAATGAGGCCCGGCAGATCTGCGGGTCGCCGTTCGGTACTCCTTGCACGTCGGACGGAAATATCTGCACCGACAACGTGTGCGACGGCGGTGGTCACTGCGTGACGATTCCCAACTCCTCGGCGTGTGACGACGACATTTTTTGTAACGGTAACGACGTTTGCAGCGGCGGTAGCTGCTCGTTTCACGCCGGGCCGCCCTGCGTGCTCAGCGGCGATTGCCGCGACGTCTGCGACGAGGGGGCGCAGGCCTGCCGGACGCCCGCCGGTGAGCCGTGCCGCGACGACCGCAATTCGTGTACGGACGACATCTGTGACGGTTCGGGCGCGTGTCTGCACGTCGAGGCGAGCGGGTCCTGCGAGGGCGAAGATTTCTGCACGGTCGGTGGCGTGTGCGTCGCGGGCCAGTGCCTTGCTGCCGACGGCGGCACGGCCTTCTCCTCGACGCGAATCCTCCTCCTCCTCAAGCCCGGACCCGCCGACGACCAGTTCGTCATCAAGGCCGATTTCACCGCCGACGCGATCCGGGGCGCGCCGGCCGAAGAAGGCATCCGTCTCGCGCTTCGCTCGTTGGAGGGCGGCGTGATCTACGAGTCGCTCATGCCGGCGGCGCTCGTGACGGCCAAGGGCGGCGCTTCGGCGCGGGCGTTCAAGTTCAAGGACGCCAACGGCCTCGTTGCCGATGCGAATGGCGTGCGTAAGGGAAGCGTGAAGCACATCGCGGCCAAGCGCAGTGTACGCACCAAGTTCCGCATGAAGGGCTTCGAGCTCGGGGCGCTCATCGACGCGCCCGATCTATCGCTCTCGCTCCTGCTCGGCGACGATCCCCTGACCGAGGACTGTGTATCCTCGGGCGCGGCGCTCGTCTGCGAGAGAAAGGGCCCCAAGGCGCGCTGCGGCGACTGATCCTTGCCCCTGAGCGGCTGCCTGCTAGGTTCTTCGGACCATGCAGGGGCTTGCCGACACGATCCGGATCTTTCCCCTGCGCGAAGTGGTGCTGTTCCCCGGTACGCTTCTCCCGCTGCACATCTTCGAGCCTCGCTACCGCAAGATGGTCGCTGACAGTCTCGACGGCGATCGCAGTATCGGCATGGTCCTCATCCGCGCCGGCACGCCGTCCGCCGAGCCCAGCGACGCCGACGACCCGGAAGTCTACCCTGTCGGCTGCGGCGGGCGGATCATAAAGCACGATCCGTTGCCCGATGGGCGGTCGCTGATCGTGCTCGAGGGAACACCCAAGTTTCGCATCCGCCGCGAGCCCGACACGCAAGAGCCGTACCGGGTCGTGGAGCCGCAGGCACTGCATGAGCCGCCGGTACCGATCGATGACATGCGCGGGTGGCGTGAAGAGCTGCGCGGCTGCGTTCGTGACTACGTCGCGGCCCTCGACGGCGACGACGATCGAATCGAAGAGGTGTTCGCGAAGCTCGAGTTCGAGTCGGTTGTGAACTATCTGTGTGCTTCGCTCCCGCTCGAGGTGATCGAGAAGCAAAGCTTGCTCGAGTGCACCGGACCGGCCGCGAGGCATCGCAGGCTGTGCGAGATCGTCGAGTTCAAGGCTGCCGAGACGCGACTCGGAATGGCCTCGAACCGAGATCTCGACACGTAACCCGACGTGCTAGCTCGTGCGCTTTTCATCGCCGCCGCGATAGCGGCGCTGGCCTACACGCTGCTTCGCATCGTTGCGACGGCGGCGGCGCCACTCGCCGAGTATGCGGTCTGCGCCGGCTGTAACGTCCTTCTCGTATCGATCGACACCTTGCGCGCCGACCACCTGGGCGCGTACGGCCACGACCGACCGACCAGCCCCGCGATCGACGCTCTGGCCGCACGCTCCGTGGTCTTCGAGGATGCGATCGCCCAGTCGGCGTGGACGCGTCCGGCGCATGCGTCCATGCTCACGGGGTTGTATCCGTCCGAGCACGGCATCGTCGGCATGGACGGACACCGAAGGCTGGTGGCCGAGCTCCCGACGCTTCCCGCCGTTCTGGGCGCGCGCGGCTACGCGACCGCGGCGTTTACCGGGGGTGCCAACATGTCGGCCTATTTCGGGTTCGACAACGGATTCGGAACCTATCGTTCGCCGGGTCGGCGGATCGAGAACGCCATCGCGGACGTCGACGCGTTTCTTGCAGCGCGACGCGAGCCGTTCTTCCTGTTCGTTCACGGGTTCGATGCGCACAAGCCGTACCGGGCGGCGCCGGCCGACCGTGAAGCCCTCGGGCTGCCGCGTGCGCGCACGCGCGGCCGGGCGCGCGCGTGCCGGGAAGGGCAGGGGCCCGATGACCTGGCCGCGATCGTGGCCGAATACGACGCGGCGATCCACCGTGCCGATCGAGGGGTTGCGAAGCTTCTGGAACTGCTCGAGCGTCACGGTGTTGCCGACCGTACGGTGATTGTCCTTACTTCCGACCACGGAGAGGAGTTCCTCGAGCATGGAGGTTGCTCGCATATCCGCGCGCTGTATCGCGAGGTCGTTCACGTGCCGCTGATCATCTACGTTCCGGGGATGCCCGCTCGCCCCGTGGCCGGCGTGGTGCCGGCCTCGGTGGCGATCGCGCCGACGGTGCTCGAGATCGTGACCGATCGCAACGGCGGGAACGGTGGGCGTGGCGAGGGCGCAGGTGAGCTGCCGGGACCTTCGGTTGCGCCCGCGCTCGCCGGCGGGCGCCCGCCTGGAACCTACGTGATCAGTGAGACGTCAAGTCGCATGGCAGCCGAGAAAGGGGGCGGCTATGTCGTCGCGC
>SPBQ01000470.1 GCA_004525875.1 Myxococcales bacterium | reverse complement strand
CGCACGTTCGGAATGGAGGGGCTGTTCCGCCAGGCCGGGATCTACTCGCACGTCGGCCAGCTGTACGAACCCGTGGACGCGAAGAGCCTGCTGTACTACCGCGAAGCGATCGACGGCCAGATCCTCGAGGAAGGGATTACCGAGGCCGGGGCGATGTCGTCGTTCATCGCAGCCGGCACCGCTTACGCGACGCATGGCATCGATACGATCCCGTTCTTCCTCTTCTACTCGATGTTCGGCTTTCAGCGCGTCGGCGATCTGATCTGGGCGGCGGCCGATATGCGCTGCAAGGGATTCCTGGTCGGCGGCACGGCGGGCCGCACCACGCTGGCCGGCGAGGGGCTGCAGCACCAGGACGGACACAGCCAGCACCTGGCGCAGGTGGTGCCGACCCTGCGCGCGTACGACCCCGCCTTCGCCTACGAGATCGCCGCGATCATTCAAGATGGCCTGAAGCGCATGTACGAGGACCGCGAGGACACGTTCTACTACCTCACCGTCGAGAACGAGAACATTTTGATGCCGGCCATGCCGGAGGGTGTGCGCGATGGCATCCTGCGTGGACTGTATCGTTTCAAGGCCGCCGAGAAGCGTGCGGCGAACCACGTGGTTCTGCTTGGCAGCGGCGCGATCCTCGGCGAGGTACTCAAGGCGAAGGACCTGCTGGCCGAACGCTACGGCGTCTCCGCCGACGTGTGGAGTGTGACGAGCTACTCCGAGCTTCGGCGCGATGCGATCTCGGTCGAGCGCTGGAATGTGCTGCACCCGGCGGAGCCGGCGCGCGAGCCCTACGTGACGAGCTGTCTGGGCACCGAAGGCGTCGTCGTTGCGGCGAGCGACTATTTGAAGTCGCTGCCGGACTCGGTCGCACGCTGGTGCCCCGGTGCGTTCGTCTCCCTCGGTACCGACGGGTTCGGCCGCAGCGACTCCCGCGAGGCGCTGCGCGCGTTTTTCGAGGTCGATGCGCGCTTCATCTCGCTGGCGGCGCTGTCGGCGCTTGCACGCGAGGGGCGGATCGACGCGGTGCGGGTGGCGGCCGCTGCCAGGGACCTGGGCATAGATCCGGAGAAGGTGGATCCACGAGATGTCTGATCGGTGCTCGCCGTGGTCCGAGTGGTGCCCCGCTCGTGGCGCCGCTCGCGAACTCCGCAGGCCCGGGAGGTCGCGATAGATGGTGCGGGACTGCGTGCTACCAGAGCTGGGGGAGAACATCGTGACTGCAACGGTCGTCGAGGTGTTCATCCAGGTGGGCGATATCGTCGAAGCCGAACAGGCGGTGCTCAGCCTGGAGACCGACAAGGCCGAGTTCGAGCTGCCGGCGGCCGCCGGCGGAAAGGTGACGGAGATCCTGGTCGGCGCAGGCGACGACGTGACCGTGGGGCAGCTGCTCTTCCGCCTCGACGGCGCGCAGGAGCAGCCGACCCCCTCCGGAGTTGGGGAGCCGCGTGCGCCCGAACCGATGCTTCGTGATGCGGAGGCCGCGCCCGACGCACAGCCCGACGCACCGGGGCCGGCTTCGGCGGTGCCGACCGGGTCGGAGCCAGACCAGTCGGCGTTGGTCGGGACCGATGGCACCGGCCCGGACGCGGCGTCTACCGGGGCGGAGAGCACCGTTGTGGAGGAACTCCCCCCGCAGGCGACTTCGGCGGACGCGACGAGCCGCGAGAAGGCCGTCGCCGCTGCACCGTCGGTGCGGCGGCTCGCCCGGGCTCTGGGAGTGGACCTCACGCAGGTCGAGGCGCGAACCGCCGGTGGGCGCCTCACCGCGCAGGACGTCGAGCGCCACGTCCGCGACCTCCTCGCCGGGCGCACGGCGTCGCCGGCCGATCCCGGGTTGGCCGTGCCTGACTTCTCCCGTCAGGGGCCCGTCGAGACCGAGCCGATGAGCAAGGTCCGTCGTCGCACCGCTGAGCAGATGGCCAGCGCGTGGGCGCAGATTCCACACGTCACCCACCACGATCTGGCCGACATCACTGAACTCGACCGTCTGCGCAAGCAGTACGCCCCGCGCGTGGAGAAGGCCGGCGCCAAGCTGACGGTCACGGCCGTCCTGCTGAAGGTGCTCGCCTCGGCGCTCAAGCGTTTTCCGAAGCTGAATGCGAGCGTCGATATGGCGACGAGCGTCATCATCTACAAGCGCTACGTGAACCTCGGTGTGGCAGTCGATACGGAGAAGGGACTGCTCGTGCCGGTGGTCCACGGCGCGGACGGCAAGAACATCGTCGAGCTCGCGCTCACCCTCCACGAGGTTTCCGAACGTGCGCGGAAGCGTAATATCACGCCGGACCTTCTGCAGGGGGCAACGTTCACGATCACGAATCTCGGCGGCATCGGCGGTACGGAGTTCAGCCCGCTGATCAACCCGCCGGAGGTGGCGATCCTGGGTGTATCCGCGGCGCGCCGACAGCCCGTGTGGACTGGCGAAGCGTTCGAGCCGCGACTCATGCTGCCATTATCCGTGAGTTACGATCACCGCGTTATCGACGGCGCCGACGCGGCTCGCTTCCTACGATGGGTGTGCGAGGCGCTCGAAGAGCCGTTCGTTATGGATCTCGAGGGCGATTAGCTCGCTGAGTGAGCTAGTCGTGTTGTCTCATCACGCCGCCGTCGGCGGCTAGCCCGACGCGGCCGAGGGCGCGTAGCGGGCACAGCAGGGAGCGATCCATTGACCGACAAGACCAACTCCACGGGGGTCGTCGTGCTCGGCGCGGGGCCGGGCGGCTACGCGGCGGCGTTCCGCGCGGCCGAGCTGGGGCTGGACGTGACGCGCGT
>SPBQ01000270.1 GCA_004525875.1 Myxococcales bacterium | reverse complement strand
TTACGACTACTCGGTCGCCCGCATGACCGCGATCATCAAGGACGTTCCTTCCGAGGTGTACTGGAGCATCGTCGACGAGCTCGAGCGGATCGAGGGCGGTAGGCTGCCGCCCGGGGTCGACATCCGGGTTTCGGGAGAGGGTCCGATCTGGCGCTCTGCGGCCCCCGTGCTGATCTCGACCTTGGTACGCAGCCTGTATCTCGCGATGCCGCTGATCTTCCTCGTCACCGCTCTGGCGTTCCGGTCGGTACGACTGGGTCTGATCAGCATGCTACCGAACCTGCTGCCGCTCACCATCGGGCTCGGATTGCTATGGCCGCTCGGCATCAGCCTGCGCTTCTCGACGATCACGGCCTTTCCCATCGCGTTCGGCCTCGCCGTCGACGATACGATCCATTTCCTCAACCGCTACCGCAGCGAGAGCGCCGCCGGCAAGACACGCGAGCAAGCAGTACGCGCCACGATCATGACGACCGGACAACCCATCTTGCTCACCAGCGTGTTGCTGATAGCGGGGTTCTCGGTGCTCTTGCTGTCGAACTTTCTGGGAATGGTCCACGTCGCCGTGCTCGACTGTATCATCTTGACGATGGCGCTGTTCGGCGACCTGCTTCTACTGCCGGCGCTGCTGCTGCTGTTCGGGCCGGACGGCGACGAGCCGCTGCGTTGACGCTGCCGGGGTACAGAAGCTCGCTCCGGTCAAAGATATTCGCAGAGATAGGCCGCAGGAGCGTCGGCCCTCACGTCGAAACCGCCGTTTGCGGCAATCTCGAAAGACGTGCCAGCGGGATAGTGACGCCACTGGCCATCAGCCCCCTGAACCCAGAGCTCACCGCTGACGACCGTCATACGCTCCGCTGCCTCGGTGCCGAAATGGAAGCTGCCCTTATCGACGACACCCACTGAACAACGCCGCCCGTTGCGTTCGAACCCTACGCTCTGGACAGCCCCGTCGAAGTAGTTGTTGTGACTCAGCATGGGCAGCTGTTTAGCCGAGACGGACGACTGCGGCCAGCCGCGATACGAGCGCCATACGAGCGTCTCCTTTCCCACAGCCTGGCCAGGCGTTAGTGTAGGCCGGCACAGTAGGGAGAAGCCGGTATGGCAATCGAATATCTCGAAGTGGCCGAGGCCATCGAACGCAACGGGCTGCGACTCGTTTTGACGACCGGTGTTCCCGGCCCGTGGGGTGAATCGGCAAAGGGGATCTTCAACGTCAAGGGCCTCGACTACGTGGCTGTCAGACAGACGGCCATGACCGTCGATCCAGCTCTCATGCAATGGACACGTCAGTCCAGTGCGCCGGTGGCGATGTACGATGCAGAGCGTCCGCGCAGCGGCTGGGCCGAGATCCTGTTCCTGGCGGAACGGCTGGCGCCCGACCCCGGCCTGATTGCCGACGATCCACGCGAGCGCGCGCTGATGCTCGGGCTATGCCACGAGATCTGTGGCGAACATGGGCTGGGTTGGACGCGACGTCTGATGCTACTGGCGGGAATGCCGGCGGATCAACCGGAATCGATGCCGTGGAAGTACGGAGTGTCGGACGCGGTCGCGATCGAACGTGCCGGCGATCGAACGAGCGACATCCTGTCGATGCTGGAGCGACAGCTTGCCGACAGCGCCGGCCCCTATCTCATGGGGAGCAACTTTCGCGCGCTTGATATCTACTGGGCCTGCTTTTCTAACCTGATCGAACCGCTTGCACCCGAGCAGTCACCCATGCCGGACTTTCTGCGTGCCGCCTATGGGAGCTGGAATGGTGGGTGCGCTCCGAGCCTCATCGCGCTGCGCGATCGGGTGTTCGAACAGCATCTCGGTCTGCCACAAGAGTACTGACCGATACCCTCAGCAGCCTTCAGCCTGTCGGTTCCAGTTTGTCCTGGGTCTTCGTTTCGAAGTCCTCTGCGTCGTGCCGTTCGCGCAACTGATTCTCCGGCTTGCCGAAGACGCCGTTGACCATTCGTCCGCGCCCGACGGCCTTGCGCGTTCCGATCAGGTCCATCCATCGCTGCACGTTGGTGTAGGTGTGCGCTTCGAGAAACTCGGCTGCGTCGTAGACCGCGTTCGCCATCACGCCGCCGTACCAGGGCCAGATCGCCATGTCGGCGATCGTGTACTCATCTCCGATCATGTACTCATGATCGGCCAACTGGCGGTCGAGAACGTCGAGCTGACGCTTCACCTCCATGGCGAAGCGATCGATTGCGTACTCGATCTTGAGCGGTGCGTAGGCGTAGAAGTGTCCGAAGCCGCCACCGAGAAACGGTGCGCACCCCATCTGCCAGACCAGCCAGGATAGACACTCCGCACGGCCCCCTGGATCTTTCGGGATGAAGGCATCGAATTTCTCCGCCAGGTACAACAGGATCGCGCCGGACTCGAAGACGCGGGTGGGCGGATCGGTGCTGTGGTCCATCAGCGCTGGAATCTTGGAATTCGGGTTGGCGCTGACGAAGCCACTGCTGAACTGCGCCCCCTCGAGAATGTTCACGAGCCAGGCGTCATACTCGGCACCGGCGTGCCCCGCAGCCAGCAGCTCCTCGAGCAGAATCGTGACCTTTATGCCGTTGGGTGTTCCGAGCGAGTAGAGCTGCAGTGGGTGTTTGCCGACCGGCAGATCCTTATCGTGGGTCGGCCCGGCAATCGGTCGGTTGATGCTCGCGAATCGACCTCCGCTCTCCTTGTCCCATTTCCAAACCTTCGGCGGGGTGTACTCCGGGGACTCGCTCATGTGCTCAATTCCTTCCTGTGGCGATGACGGTGCCCGTGGGGCTAGCCAACATCGCAGAGGCGTGGCTTTCAATCCAGCACGATCCTCGTGTGGCGCAGAGGTGCGTCCTACGGACTCACGCGATGACCCGCGACCCAGGTACTCTCGACGGTGCTACCGTGGTCGAAGGGATCGCCGGAGCAGACGACGAAGTCGGCCGCTGCTCCGACCTCCAGACCGCGCTTCGGCTCTCCGGTGATTCCGATCATCCCGCCGACGGTGGCGGCGCGCACGGCCTGCTCGCGACTGAGCGCCTCGCGCTCGTCGAGCGTGCGCCCGTCCTCGAGACGTCGCTCGACAGCCGCGCGCAGGTTGTGCAACGGATCGAGCGGACCGCACGGGTTGTCGGAGCTTATCGACAGTGCGAGGCCCGCATCGAGCAGCGAGCGTGCGGGTATCGTGTGAAGGCTTCGCGGCAGGCCGCGATCCAGCATCGACGGGCCGTGGTGCGGGAGGAAGCCGGGCTGGATCGATGCCGATGCGCCGGTAGCCGCAACCGCCTCGACTTCCTGATCGCGCAGGAAGAGCAGGTGTTCCAGCGTGGCCTGGGCCGGATCGCCGAGCTCGGCCAGTGCCGCCGCGGCCTGCCGGGCGGCGAGGTTTCCGAGCGCGTGGATCTTGAGTCGCAGGCCGCGTTCGCGGAACGCCTCGAGTCGACGCCGCAGCTCCGGCTGTGTCATTCGGCGGTAGTCGGAGCAGACCTCGCCGGCGGTATACGCCGAGCGCGCGGCCATCAGGTCGCGAAGCGGATCGAGACTGAGTCGGCGCAGCGCAACGCCGAGCACGTGCCGGCTCATCACGAGGGCGGCGGCCGGCTCCAGGCACATCGCGCAGCGGTGAGCGCCGTCGAGGAAGAACTTGGCGCTCGGCGGACCGGCGCCGTAGTCCTCCGCGATGTCCGCCGCCTCGGGCGCCTCGAGGATTCCCGCCGCTGAGACCACCGACCACGAGACGCGCAAGGGCGTCGCGCCGTACAGTCTCACCATCGATGCACGCAGCGACGCCGGAATGCCGGGATCGTGCGCATCAGTGATCCCGTACGAGAGATGTCGCCTGGCCTCACCCTCGAGCAGCGAGTCGAGGCCGCCGGGTTCGAGGTCGCGCGCGAGATCCTCGAGCGCGACACTGAGGGCCCGGGCGAAAGCGCCTTCCCACAGCTCGCCGGTCGGTGTGCCGCGACGGCTGTGCGTGATGTCTCCGCTGTTCCCGCGCACCGCGCTCGTGATGTCGCAACGACGCAGGGCCGACTCCGACAGGATCGCGCGGTGCAGAGAGAGATCGACGAGGAACACGGGGCGGCCGCCCGAGGCTGCCTCCAGCTCGCCGGCGCTCGGTGGCCGTCGACCGGGCCAGCCCGAGTAGTCCATGTTCATGAATAGCAGCCAGCTCTGCTCGCGCCCACCCGCCGCGGCCCGTTCGACCGCACGTAGCGCATCCTCACTACATCGCCAGCCGCTCCCGTCGCCGGCCACCGGCAACCACGCGCTCGTGGAGAGGTGTGTATGGCAATCGACGAAGCTCGGCAGCACGTGGACGTCGGTCGCGTCGAGTGTCTCGTCGGCGCCGGGCTCGGGCTCGTCGACTCCGCCGATCGCTTCGATCCGGCCCCCGCGAACGGTCAGCCATCCGGCCGCCGCCCGTGGCTCGGCCCCCGCCCACACCGCGGC
>SPBQ01000123.1 GCA_004525875.1 Myxococcales bacterium | reverse complement strand
CTCCAGCATCGGTAGGTGGCCGAGCACGTTCACGATGACGCGCGCGAAGCCGGCATCGTACCGTGAGGATCCCCACGCCGGCGACGTCCAGCGCCCGGTCCGCGTCGCACTACACGCTCGGTGTCTCGAGACCCATAACCGACTTCTTCGATGGGGAAAATGCGGTCAGCTCGGCGAAGATGCACGCCTCGAGCGCTTTGTCGCGCAGGCGTCGTCGAGACGTTTCATCGAGGACGAACGGTGGAATGTACGGGCGCTTGCCGGTGCGAAGACGGGCAACGCGCCGAACGCGTCCTCGTCTTGCGGGGTGACTACGTCGCGGCCGGTTGAATCGATCGCTTCAAGGGGCTCACTGGCCGGCGCGCTCCACACGCCGCCCGGATCGACTCGACCGCGGCGATAGCTCCCCTTCGATCGCGTGCGCCCAGCAGTGCTAGTCGAGGAAGTCCCCTTCCTTGAGCCGCGACGGCACGTACTCTTCCGTCACGTAGCTGATGTCCTTGCTGATCAGCGCCTCGACTTCGAGCTTGAAACCGTTCTTGAGCATCAGCTCGATCTCCTTCTGCCACGGCTTCTTCTTCTCGAACCACGGATAGCTCGCGATCTGCTTGGCGCGCTTCACGTCGGTATCGCTGAGATCGATCGTGACGCTCGGGGTGAGCTCACACTTCACGTAGTCCTTGCTGCGGATGCCGAGGTAGCGTGCGTCGGGAATCGCCATGCGCTGCGACTCGTAGGCCAGATTGATCGAGCCCTGCTTGATCACGCTGTAGATGTAGTATCCCCATGGGTCGTTATCGAGCAGGCAGTAGATCGGCAGATCGAGCTCGTAGTGGAGCCGGTGGAGCATCCGACGCACGCCGCGCGGCGGCTGGCCGCCGCCGTGCGTGAGAATGCACTTGTGCTTCTTCCAGAACTTGTCCTCGTTGAAGCGTTGCCAGACGGTGTCCTTCTCGACGTGGAGAACGAACTCGGCGTCGCACTTCTTGAACTGGATGATATCGGGCTCGACGATCGAGGGTATCCCGTATCCCCCCGAGCCCATGCGCGCGCAGTCGATGTCATCGCCGCGGTCGACGAGCTGGACGTTGCCGACCATATCGCCCTTCTTCTGGGCGTACAGGTGTAGCTCCTCGCGCAGCGTGTTGAGGCTCACCTCGACATCTTCGATGACGGGGTCGCACTCGCTCTGCTCGTGAAAGGTCTCCTCTTTCGTGCCCGGGATGGTGTGCTTGAGCAGGTAGTAGAGGCCGCGGATGCTGGTGCTCTTGCCCTGGTCGATGAGCTGCTTGCAGCCGGAGCCCACGAGCACCGTCTGCATGTAACTCTTGGCCTGCGACAGGTTGAACAGCTCGCGCCGGTTCGTGCCCGTGCCCATCTCGATGAAGCGCTTGCGCGTGCTGTACTTCACGTTCGATAGCGAGCGCGAGGGGATGTCGAGGTGTGGGGTGCGGTTGCGCTGAGCACTGGCCGTCACCGCGTCGGCGAAATTGATGAGAGCGCCCATCGTCTTCTTGTCAGCGCCGTCCAGCTTCGCCCTCGTTGCGGGTTCTTTCTTTCGGCTTCCGGTTGCCATCGGCTCGCTCTCCCGCCCTTACTCGTCGAACAGCTCTTCCTGGGCGATCTTCGGGCTCTGATCACCCGTCGCGCGCACATCGACGGCTTCGGTCGGTGCGTTGCTCTCTACGATCAGGACGTTGCTGCCGTAATCCTCGTCCTCGGGCTCCTCGATCGGTCGACCGCGGCTGTCGAGCTTGACGTCGGCCTCGGCGGTCTTCGTCTTCGCCACAGTCATGAGCCGCTCGTACAGGACGTCGCGATCGGTGCCGTTGATGGTGCTGACCGCGGTGGCGACCTCGCCGAGGTAGCGAAGGAAGATTCCGCGCCGCTCGCCTTCCTGCTTCACGCGCTTGCGACGGCGCAAGTACATCGCGAGCTTGCGACCCGCCGCTTGCAGTCCGAGCCGCAGCTCCTTCTCGATCTCCGGGTACGATGCGATCGCTTCCTTCGACTCGCTGGTGAACGGCACCCACACGCTGGCCAGGTGCACCATCACGGTCACCGGGCCCGAGGGCAGCGAGCCGCGCGACTGCGACAGCCCGTAGGAGCGCCAGTTCGTCTTCATGACGGCCTGCGTGATCGCACAGGCGCCCTGCTGGAACTGCAGCGTCACGCGATTGGCGTAGCGCAACATCTGCATGCTCTGGCCCTCGGACACGTTGACGTTCTGCATCGATGCGAGCAGCGTCTCGATCTCCGACTTCTTCATCTTGCTCGGCGACTGCCGGCTGCCGAACTTGCCGTCCTTGAGGATCCGCTCGGCGGCGTCGGCGCCGAGTCCGTCGAACGAGTTGATCAGGAACTGGCGGAGCGTGCGCGCGTCGCTCTCCGCGAGCAGCTCGGCCAGCATCTCGAAGGAGACCCGCTCCACGCTGCTGCCGCCGCCATAGGCCAGCGCAACCTCGACCTGGAACGGGTTGCCGCGGTAGACTGCCGGCGGCCGTGTGGCCGCCACGTAGAACTGACCGGGCACGACATGGTGCAGGCCCTTCAGCAGCAGCTCTTCTCCGATCGGGCAAATGCAGTCGGTGGACGGCGCCGAGATCTTGGTGCCCTGGATAGCGTCGTAGAGCGCATCGGCCTCGTTACGGCCGATGCGCTTGGTCGTGGCGCGCGTGCTGAGCTTTGCCGCGTGGCAGATCTTTCGCGCGACGCTGGGGGTAACTCGCGAAAAAGAGGTGGTGAGGAACTGTGAGAGCGTCGGCGCCTTGGTATCCTTCATCATCGTGATGAGGCGGCCGAGCTCCACCCCGTACGGATGCGGCTTGATCTCCTTCGGCTCATCCGGGAGCGTGCGCGTCGAACGCGCGTACGTGGTCTCGTTCCCCTCCGGGTCGATGTAGCGGACGGTGACGTGCGGATTGGCGATGGCCGTCTGCTGCAGGTAGTCATCGACGCTTCCGCGCCCGCGCTGGTAGCGAGCCTCGATCTCGATCGTCACGCGCGTGCCGCTCGTCACCTCCGCCCCTTTACCCTCCTCGCCCGCATCGAAGTGAGCCACCCACTCGATGCCGTGCTGGGTCATGTAGTTCAGACCCTTCTCGCCGGGAGGAATATCGACGCCGTCGCCGCGGCCGTTGTGGATCTCGGGGACGTTCTTCTTGGTGTCGATCTCCACCTCGTAGTAGTGCGCAGGCTTTCGCACCGACACCTTCGAGATGATCTTCACCGGCTTGCCCGTGGAGAGCTTGCCGTACATGCCGGCGGCGCTGATGCCGATGCCCTGCTGGCCGCGGCTCATGCGCAGGCGGTGAAACTTCGACCCGTACAGCAGCTTGCCGAAGATGAGCGGGATCTGCTTCTTGACGATGCCGGGGCCGTTGTCCTGGACGCCGACCTTGTAGCGGTTGGCGGCGGTCTGCTCGATGTGGACCCAGATCTCCGGGACGATGCCGGCTTCCTCACAGGCGTCGAGCGAGTTGTCGACGGCCTCCTTGACGGTGGTGAGCAGCGCCTTGCGCGGATTGTCGAAGCCCAGCAAGTGGCGGTTCTTCGCGAAGAACTCGCTGACCGAGATGTCGCGCTGGGCGGCGGCCATCGATTCGGCCGTCGCATTGCGGCGCTTGGGACGGCCGTTGGACGGCGCCGTGGTTCTTTGTGCCTCCCGGCTACCGCTCGTCTTTCCCATGGTGCCCGTCCGCGCTGCGTCGCCGCGCGCGCTCGTCGTCCTCTTCTTCGATTTCACGTTGGCCAACGTCCTCTCCTCGAAGCGGTGAGTTCGCGCGAATTATACCCACTGCGCGGCGGGTTTCCGACCGCGTTCGCACAGTGCGCACGGCACGCCGGGGTGCGGCGCAGATGCGCGGAATCGACGAGCTGGCCGTCGTCCGTCGATCAGAGATTCTCCCGGTTGTCCTGCTCGACCATCTCGTCGATCGCGCCCGCGACCTGGCCGTCTGCCCCCATCCGCTTCGCGATCATGTTTCCGAACGAGATCTTCCTGCGCTCCGGCCAGCTCTCGGGCTTCCACAGCGAGGAGCGCAGGAACGCCTTCGCGCAATGGAAAAAACACTCCTCGACCCGCACGCGGACCGCGAGCACGGCCGGCTTTCCGCGCGCGGACAGACGCTCGAGCACGGCTGGATCGCGCGTGAGCTCGGCGCTCCCGTTCACGCGCAGCGTCTCCGGCGTGCCCGGAACCATGAAGAGCAGGCCGACGCGTGGATTCGCCAGGATGTTCTGCAGCCCCATGACCAGCTTGTTGCCGGGACGGTCGGGAATGAGAAGTGTGCCCTCGTCCTCTACCTCGGCGAAACCCGGCAGGTCCCCCTTGGGTGAGGCGTCCTGACGTCCCTGCGCATCGGCGGTCGACAGGATCAGGAGCGGAGAGGCCGCGATGTAGTCGATGGCTTCAGCCTCGAGACGGGTCCACAGTTTCAGCGGCACCTGCTTGATCGGCTCGCCGACGATCCCGCGTAGCTCCTCGACGCTCTCGATCAAGTGCGGATCGCGATTGCTCATGTCAGTACCTCCTTCCGCCGGTGAATGATGGCGGAGCGTACGCTCGACGACGCGATCAGGCCACTGCAGGCGCCATGTCGGGCGAGACTCGAGCGACCTGCGCTACTTCTCTTCGAGCCGCGCGTCGAGCCGTGTGGCGAGCTCGGCGGCCAGAGCTCGCGCGTCGTCTTCGCCGAACAGCGCGTACACGGGCGGAAAATGCTCGCCGCGGCCATTGCGCAGCCGCACGCGCCACGCCTCGGGCGAACGTCTTGGGCGGAGCGCCGAAGGGACCTTGCGGCTCGGCCGGTGGAGCTCCACGGCGGCGACGTCGCCGACGCTCCAGCGTACGTCGGGATGCGCTCGCGGCTCACCGAACGCGATCGAATCGCCGTTGATCAGCGTGCGGCTGCGATCGGTGGCGGCGGCGACCGCGGGGAGCGCTATCAGGGTTCCCATCACCCCCAGCGCGATCGCCGGCGGCAGCGGTACCGCTCCGGCGAAGATCAGCGCGAGGCTTGCGCATAGCAACACCGCGCCGACCGCGATCTGCACTCCGTCGGAGCCGCGCGCATCGGGTTGCAGCTCACGGCCTTCGGTCACGCTCCGGTAGCTGTAGTTACCGAAGCGCCGGATGCGCTGCGGATCGAACGTGCCGGTGGAGCTCACGACGTAACGAGGCCGCCGTTGAGCGCGATCACCTGGCCCGTGATCCATGAGGCGGTGTCCGAGGCGAGGTACAGGACGAGCGCCGCGACATCCTCGGGCGTGCCGGCGCGGGGGATCGGGTAGCGTTTCCAGTGCTCGGGTGGAAACGGGATATTGTCCATCTCTCCGAGCGCGATGCAGTTGGCCGTCACGCCGTGGCGCCCGATCTCGGCGGCCAGCTGCCGTGTGAATCCGATCGCGCCCGCCTTGCCGGCGGCGTACAGCGAGATTCCTATCGGCGTGCCGGTGCGCCACGCCTCCGAGGAGATCGTGACGATGCGACCGCGTCCGCGCTCGCACATCGCGCCGGCGAACGCGTGCACGCAATGGAGAACGCCGTGGAGGTTGACGCTCAGGAACGACTCCCAGTGCTCGGGCTTCGTATCGAGAAACGGGGTCGGAATGAACGTCTCGGGAACTCCGGCGTTGTTCACGAGGATATCGGTGGGCCCGAGCTCGGCCGACACGCGAGTGGCCATCGCGCGGACGCTCTCGATGTCGGCGACGTCGCCCTGGACGGAGATCGCACGACCGCCGGCCGCCGCAATCTCCGCGGCCACGCCCTCTGCGCGATCGGCATGCAGGTCGTTGACCGCCACGGCGGCGCCCGCGCGTGCGAGCGCCAGGGCAATGCCGCGACCGATGGCACGGCCGCCGCCCGTGACCACCGCGACCTTGTCGTCCATCGTCGCGGTGTCTGATGATCGCTGCGTCATCCGTCTGCCTCCTTGCGGTGGGGTAAGTATGGATGAACCTCACGCTCGTACAGGGCGAGCATCTCGCGCGCGTACGCCGGGTCGATGCCGGCGAGCAGCGGGTTCAAGTAGAGCTGCCCGTCCGGGCCGAGTCGCTCGGCCATCTCGATCGCGTCCTCGGGTGTCATCACCTGGTAGGCCGGGTTACGGCGCACCGACTCCTCGTCGGGCTCGCCGGCGTAGGGTCCGGCGGCCTTGCCGAAGGCCTCCAGCGTCCACCGCCTGTACATGCGAATCTGGTGAAGCACATGCGGCATCAAGCGCGGCCACGCACGGTCCGGGTCCTTCGTCACCCACAGGAAGATCGGGCCTTGAGAAGGGTAGGCGCCGGGATCTCGTTTGCCGAGATCGACGCAGGCCTCGCGATACGGATCCCACAAGCGTGGATCGAGCGGCGGCAGCCAGCCATCGGCGATGCGGGCGGCGCGGCGCGCTGCCCGCGCCGTGCTCCCGCCGATGACGATCGGCGGTGGTGGGTCGGGGCGCGGCGTGACGTGGCAGCGTCGGCCTTCCCACTCGAACGGCTCGCCGGACCACGCCAGTCGCAACAGCCGGCACGCATCACCGACGGCACGCCAGCGATCGGCAGGGTCACGCCCGAACATCTCGAACTCCGCCGGTCGGTACCCGCCGCCGATGCCGAGGATGAGGCGTCCGCCCGAGATGATCTGCAAGACGGCGGCGTCCTCGGCCAGCTTGATCGGGTCATAGAACGGAACGAGCAAGACGGAGGTTCGCAAGCGGATGCGACGGGTGCGTCCCGCCATCGCGGAGGCGAGGATCAGCGGCGAGGGATCGTAGCCGTCCTCGCTGGCGTGATGCTCGCCGAGACCGACGAGGTCGAAGCCGAGATCGTCCGCCCATGTCACCTGATCGAGCGCGGCGGCCCAGAGCTCGCCGGTCGGTGCACCGAACGCGGGTGCGCGCATGTCATAGG
>SPBQ01000149.1 GCA_004525875.1 Myxococcales bacterium | reverse complement strand
TTGCCGTCGTCGCATTGCTCGCCGGTGTCGGTCACGCCGTCGCCGCATGTGGGCAGCGTGCAGTCGGTGCGGCAGGCATCGGGAATCGTGTCGCTGTTGGCGCCCGCGTCGTCGCACTCCTCGCCGAGGTTCTCGTCGACGACTCCATCACCGCAGACGCCCTCGATCACGATGTCATCGATCGCACCAGAACCTCGGAAATCCATGGTGAGCTTGTCAACGAACGGGACCGGCGATGGAATGTCGAGCGTCTGCGCGGAGTTGTTCCCTAGAGTCGGAACGGGCAACTCGAGCGTTCCGCCGCCCGAGAGCGACAGGACGACGATCGTTCCGGTCTCGTTCGTGTCGATGTCAACGATCCGGATACTCAGCACCCGACGTGGACCCGGAAAGCTCAACGCAATGATCCCGCCGCCCTGCTCGTCATCGGGATCATCGATGAGGCCGTCCGGCGGTGATGTGTCGACGAGATCCTCGGGTACGATCAGAATCTTGTGCTGCGCGGTATCATTGCCTTGACCGACGCCGGGCGTGAGCAGATCCGCGTCCCCTCCCGTGCAGCCACCGGGACAATCCGAATCGAAGATGATCGCGTCCGTGATGCTGGGATCGACCTTGTTGAGAGCTTCAATGCTGTAACCGGTGGGAAGGTCGGCCGACGTCACGACCGCCCCGGCGGGGAGCGTGTCGAAGTCGATGACCAGCGCGCTGGCGTTCGACGCCGCGGTGACGAGGGCGGCCTGGAACGCCAGGACGCCGAGCGCCTTCCTGGTGCGGCCAAACAGCGGGTAAGACAGCGGTTTCATACCTCTACCTGCCTCTCGAGCAAGAAATGGGGAAGCCACGACTTCTCAACGTTGACTTCGTGCCCACCCTTTCACAAGCGCCTTGGCGAACCGCCAAGTCCCTGAACCGGCAGATGCTGCAGCAAACCGCAGGTCGCTAGTCGGGTCACCGCCGAACGAGCGGCGCAACTCGTCGTTCTATTGGCGCGAATCCTGCCGACGGGCCTCGACGGGGGCGGAGATGCAGGAGCAGCGTACGGGGGTTTACCCCCCGATGGATCAACGTTCGAGAACGTGGGGGCGCCGCGCAGCCGAGCTGCCAGAGACGTGCACCGAGGCGAGCACACGGAGGTCCAGATGGCGGATGATCACAACGTCACGGCCGGACCTGCGACGAGTGCCGAACTCGACACCCCCAGGTGAGCGGAACCGAACGCGGATTACCCACAGCCGGAAGGCAGCGGGCAATCCAGGGCAAAGTCTAGTTCGATCGCAATCTTCAGCAGGCGCAGCGCGTCGCTGAGCTCTATGGCTCCGGTGTTGTCGGTGTCGCAGACATGCAGCGCGCCCTGACAGCCCATCGCGGGCAACTCGATGACGTCGAATAGCGCAGCGAGCGCATCCGCCACCGTCACCCGGCCGTCGCCCGTGGGGTCGCCGCAGTTGAGCGGGACCGCATGGACAGCGCCAAGGCTCGTCCCGGCGCAGCTCACCCGCTCGAGACAGACCAGCGGCATTGGCAATACATCCTCGCCATACGGATCGATCGCCTTCGTCACGGCGATATCGAAGGTGCCGGGATCGGTCGCTGGCCGGCTCACCGAGATCTCGAGCACCGGTTCTGGCAAACCGCCAGGCGTGGAGCTCGTCAGAAGGCGGTCCACACCATCAGAGAACCGATAGTCGGCCTGTCGAAACGGCGCGCTGTCGCCGCGACACGGCTGGTCGAACGGTGAGCACAGCCACTCCAAACGCACCGGGCGCCTCTCTCGATAAACTACGAGGTCGGCAGGATCGAAGAACGTCCCGTCGTTGGTTACCGTGAACCACAGGCGATTGAGGGCCGGCTGCTTGTTGTAGAGGACGAAGGTCGCCTCACACTCGACGATGGCCTGCGACGCCGCGGGCTGAGCAGCGAACATGCCGACGACGGTCGCCAGGCAGACGAACGCTGAACGGAGTTTGTCGGCTCGAGTCGTTCTCGGGCTCACGAGCAGGGAGTCCACCCGCCCAATCTAGATCGGGTATCGCACCTGCAGCAAGCACCCCCGTCTGGGATAGGACTTATGCCCCCCGACGACTCGCGTACGCGCCACCACGATCCGAATCGCCGTGTCCGCCGAAAGTCCAATGGAGGCAGCCCACACCCAGATTCGGATTGGCGCAAGGTTCGAACCGGAAGCCGTCGGGCTGGAATCGTCGCGGAGAACCTCGCGCACCGGCTTCTCCAGGCCGCGCACCGCACCGGGGCTCCGCACCGGTCGCGTCTATCGGCCTACGCGCGGCTCGACTGAACCACCGGCACGTCCGCTCGAGCAACCGCCGCGCGGAATGACGGGCGTGCAGCGCAGATCCGTATCGGTGAAGAGCAGGCTGACGTGAACGTCGAGCTCGTAGGGCAGGACGTGCTCGAGCACGAACGTCCCGAGCTTCGCTTCGCTCACCGTCGGAAGTACGCACCCTGCGCTGCGCCCAGCTTCTGCACGCCACGGCGGGGCCGCGTCGCAAGCCGCTCGCAGAATCGCCGGCTTCGACCAACCCCGACGACGGCTTCCCGGACGAGGCCGCCCTGGCCTCGCGAGATCCTTCGCGTGCCCGTGCCGCCGGGCAGCTCGCTGGGCGAGCTACCGGTAACCATCGTATGACGCCGCCTCCGGCGGCTAGCCCATCAGCGCGACCGCGAGCGGTCGCTTGCGAACCAGCACCAGACGTCTGAAGTCGCGGATGATCGGCAGCGCGTCGAGCCACGGCGCCGCGTCCGCCCGGGTATCATCGTTCGGGCACGGGCCGGCCACGAAACCCTTCGGGATCTGACTATGCAGCGCCGGCGGATCCACGGAGTCGTCCATGAAATGGTACTCATAGCCAGGCACGAACAGATGGTCGTCGGCCAGTACGTCGACCGTCCTTACGCCGAAGCTCGACAGCTCGGTCGTGAGCGCCTGGGGCGGGACGATCCAGGCATGCTTGGGCGCAGCCATGAACCGCCACTGGATCTCGTGGTTGGTGGAGAGAATGCGATAGCGGTGAATGTTCCCGCGGTACAGCTTGCTCGATGACGTGAAGCGCTCGACCACGCCGCCGCTGAAATCTGGCTCGAACCCACGCACGATTCGCAGGGAGGTCGGATCACCCGCGCGGGCGAACGTCACGACCCTTCGCCCTCGGTATATAAGGTTGCGCGGATTGGACATCGCTCGACGCCGCGCGTCCGTGAAGTCGGAATACGGCGCGATCCGGCTGCTCGGAGCGTTACGCAACACCAATCCCAGCGCCGCCCAGTCGCGGCGCACGGAGACGGCGTCATGGTTGATCACCTCGACAGCGTTCTGGAGCTCGAGCGGCAGGTCGGTCGTCTGCTCGGACGAATGGATCATCTCCTCACCGTTGATCACCACCTCCTCGACGTCGCCCTTGCCGATCCAGAGCTCGTCCTTGGTGTGCACGAAGTGCGAAGCCGCACGCCAAACTAGCGAGATGTCTTTGTAGAAGATGCGTGGGGACACGACGGGACGCCCGTTGCCCGAGGCGTGCTGCACGACGTAGGCCACGAAGAAGCGCAGCTCGGGGTTCTGCAGCGGGTTCGTCAGATAGAGCGTCGTGTCGAACAGATCGATACGATGCTTGGGCCTGTACCCGTCCAGCAGGCGCTGCGGGTCACGACGAGCCTCGCCCGCCGGCTTCAGCTTCGCACCCCGATCGAGCAGCTCGCGGAACTCGCGGCCCACGGCGCGGGGGGTCAGGTCTTCGGGGGCTACGCTGCGGATGATGCGCGTCGGAATGATCGATGCCACGTTCTCGGCTACCTCAGCTCAGTTCGTAATCGTTCAGATCGGGATGCTGTGTCCAGCGCCAGTAGTCGAGCAGCCTCCAGGGCGAGGTGCAAGTGACGACTCCGCGAGCGTTCTTGTACCAGCTATTCATACCGGGATGCGACCAGACTGTCGCCTCGAGCGTCTTCTCGAGCCGCTCCGCATACCCATCGTGCACAGGCTGCTTACACTCCATCACGGTGCGGCCGTTTTCGACCAACGCCTTGATGCACCCCATGATGTAGCGCACCTGACACTCGGAGTGGAAGATGATGCTGCCCGCATGGGCGAGGTTCGTACCGGGTCCGTACAAGCAGAACAGGTTGGGAAATCTCGGCACCGTGATGCCGAGATAGGCACGCGGCTCCTCACCCCAGACCTCGGCGAGCCTGGCGCCGCCGCGGCCAACGATATCCATCGGCCAGAGAAACTTGTTGGCATGGAAACCGGTAGCATAGACGATCACATCGACGGGGATGCGAGCACCGTCACGGCCGACGATCGCGCCGGACGTGATCTCCGTGATTCCCCCTGTCACCAGCTCGACATTGGCGCGCTTGAGCGTACCGAACCAGCTCCCGTTGTCCTGTAGCATGCGCTTTCCGAAAGGCGGATAGCTCGGAACGATCTTCTCGAGTAGCTCCGGATCATCGTCGACCTGGCTTCTCATATACTCGGTGAACACAATCCGCTGCTGCTCGTTGAGCTCGTTGACGGAGCGGTCCGGGTGGGGCCAGTCGGGATCGCGGATGAGGGACGGCAAGAGTCCGTCCGATCCCGGCCAGAACAACAGGAAGCGGTACCAGCGCGCATAGTAAGGAAGGTGCTTGAGCAGCCACTTCATCCCCTCGCTCACCTTGCGGTGATAGTTCGGGCTGGGCACCATCCAGGCCGCCGAGCGCTGGAATACGTACAACTTGCCCGCAATCTTGCCGAGCTCGGGCACTATCTGCAGCGCGCTGGCGCCGGTGCCGATCACGGCGATACGCTTGCCGACCAGATCGTGCTCGTGCTCCCACTTTGCCGAATGGAATGACGGCCCGCCGAATGTCTCTCGACCCTTGATGTCGGGGAGCTTCGGTCGGTTGAGCTGCCCCACCCCGCTGACGATCGCGCTCGCGACCATCGTCTCCTCATCGCCCTGCGCCGTACGAAGCACGACCGACCAGTGCTTTTCGTACTCGTCGTAGAGCGCCGAGACCACCTCGGTTCGGAATCGAATGTGCGGGCGCACGCCGTAGTCGGTCGCGCAACGCTCGAAGTATTCCTGCAGCTCTTCCTGCTGAGAGAAGAACTCCGACCAGTCGGGATTCGGCTCGAAGGAGTAGGAGTAGAAATGGTTGCCGATATCAACACGGCAGCCGGGGTACGTGTTCTCGTACCAAGTGCCGCCGACGGCCTCGTTCTTCTCGACAACGATGTAAGAGATTCCCGCCTCTTCGAGACGGATCGCCGCGAGCAAGCCCGACATACCCGCACCGATCACCAGCACGGGGAACGCAAGGGTCGTGCCGTCGCGAAGATAGCGGTCCCAGTGAACGGCTCGCGTGTCCTCGCCGTCGAGCGCCATCTCCTCGAGCATCATCGGGACGTAGTCGCCGGGCACTTCCTAGCCGACGAGGAAGTGCATCATCTCGAGGACCTGCTCGTGCGAAAGCGGTGCCGGCGGCCGGCAGCCACCGGCGCGATACGCTTTCAGGATCTCGAACGCGCGGGCTCGAGCCTCGGCCTTGTCCTCGGCACTGAGCCCTCCGTCAACTTGGCCAAGCACGGCCTTCTGCGGCCGGATCCTGCCGCGCAGGAATTCCATGTCGCCGGTGATATGAACCAGCGAGACCATCAATGCGGGAACGCTGGCGCTCTCCAGAGCCTTCGCAAGGGTCGCATCGTCGTCGGTGATGGGCTCGAAACGGTAGTTGATCGTGCTCACGCCCGTCCCTCCCGGCCGGTGCAACGCGCTCCGCAGATACAGTCGCGGCGGCGATGAGACCAGTCCGCGGAGCGCGTGATCGACGACGACATCACGTTCGTCGGTGGAGCGAATCTCGGGCTCCTACCCAACTCGGCGACCGGTCACAGCTTCTGGGGATCGGGGCGCGGGCGGCTGCGACGTCGATGACAGGAAGACACGGCACGGGTTGCGCCCCCCGTCTCCCGCCTGTAATCCACCCCGGATGAGTAAATCGATTATCACACTCATCGTCACCACATTCTTGACCGGCGCCGTCGGGCTCGCCGACGCCGCCGACACCATGCTGAAGACCGACGACGACAAGACGTTCTACGCGCTCGGGATCGCCCTCAGCCGCAATCTTGCACCGTTCGCGCTCAGCGACGACGAGCTCGCCGC